>NZ_JALBYS010000006.1:0-141051 GCF_022678525.1 Serratia sp. PGPR-27
GGACACTGCCAGGCATCAAATAAAACAACAAGCCTCATGCGAAAGCATGGGGCTTGTTGTTTTGTCTGTTATCTGGCGTTCTGCTCGAGCATGGGCATCCTGATACGAATGGTGTAGGACAAATCCGCCGGGAGCGGATTTGAACGTTGCGAAGCAACGGCCCGAAGGGGGCGGGCAGGACGCCCGCCATAAACTGCCAGGCATCAAATAAAGCCGAAAGCCCTGAACTGACGTTCAGGGCTTTTTGCTATGGGAAAAATGGAAAGTCCCCGTTGTAACCCGCTTCAGCTTTCATCGTACTGTTTAATATTCATCACAAAACCAACGCATTGTTTCTCTGAATGTCAGATATTCTTCGTCCGCTATTAAGTTTGGCTGTTAACTTATAAATAACAATAAAGTAACAACCAGGGCGGCAGGAAGCCGAATTTCATCATTGCTATGGCTCGGAGAAAATATCATGACAGAAACAACCTCGGCTCTTGGGGATGAGCACTGCGTCGAACAGGGGGCGCTGGATAACAAGAAACGCATTTTCGCTATCGTCGGAGCTTCATCAGGCAATCTGGTGGAGTGGTTTGATTTTTACGTTTACTCCTTCTGTTCCATTTACTTTGCCGCCTCGTTCTTTCCGGCGGGCAACAGCACCACGCAGCTGTTGCAAACCGCCGGAGTATTCGCCGCCGGCTTCTTTATGCGGCCGATCGGCGGCTGGCTGTTCGGCTATATTGCCGACAAGCATGGCAGAAAAAACTCAATGCTGCTTTCAGTCTGCATGATGTGCGCCGGATCGCTGGTGATCGCCTGCCTGCCGACGTATGAATCGATCGGCAGCTGGGCGCCGGCGCTGCTGCTGATCGCTCGATTGTTCCAGGGGTTGTCGGTGGGCGGCGAGTATGGCACCAGCGCCACCTACATGAGTGAGGTGGCGATCAAGGGGCGGCGTGGCTTCTACGCCTCGTTTCAGTATGTCACGCTGATCGGCGGGCAACTGCTGGCGCTGCTGGTCTTGGTGATCCTGCAGCAGATATTGCCCGCTGAAGAGCTGAAGGCCTGGGGATGGCGTATTCCGTTTGCCCTGGGGGCCGTGTTGGCGGTGGTGGCGCTGTACCTGCGCCGCTCGCTGAATGAAACCTCCGATGCGAAGACGCGTAACCACAAAGATGCCGGTTCGTTGACGGGGTTGTGGAAAAATCGCAAGGCGTTCCTGATGGTGCTGGGCTTTACCGCCGCCGGTTCACTGACCTTTTACACCTTCACCACCTACATGCAGAAATACCTGGTGAACACCGCCGGTATGGACGCCAAGCTGGCCAGCGCCATCATGACCGTTGCGCTATTCGTCTTTATGCTGCTGCAGCCTGCAGTAGGCGCGTTTTCGGATAAAATCGGCCGTCGCAGCTCGATGCTGATCTTCTCAGCCTTCGCCACGGTGTTGACGGTGCCGATCCTGTTTGCCTTGAAAGAAGTGACCAACCCCTTTATGGCGTTCGGTCTGATCGTGTTGGCGTTGTTCGTTGTCAGCTTTTACACCGCGATCAGCGGGCTGCTTAAAGCCGAGATGTTCCCGCCAGAGGTGCGCGCGTTAGGGGTAGGCTTGTCTTATGCGGTGGCGAACGCCCTGTTCGGCGGTTCGGCAGAATATGTCGCGTTGTCGCTTAAATCATTCGGCGTGGAGAATGCCTTCTTCTGGTACGTTTCCGGCATGTGCCTGCTGGCGTTGCTGGTTTCGCTTCGGTTGCATCGCAAAGGCAAGGAGATACAGCTGTAATAAAAACCCCGGCCTTGGCCGGGGTCAGAGTACCGCTTACAGGATGCGGCTAATCAGCCGATCGATGCGGATGCGGCGCAGACGGCGAATCAGCTTACGCACCTTGATCGGATACTGCTGAATGCTTTGCAGTTCCTGATAATGGCCGACTACAGTGGTATGAGTTCGGATGCATTCCAGCTCTTTCTGCCGTTGCTCGCGCAGCTCTTGCTTGGGATCGTGGATCAGAATGGCGTTTTCCAGATCCAGCCGCCAGGCGCGCGGGTTGAGGTTATTGCCGGTAATCAGCTGCCACTCTTCGTCTACCCACATGCCTTTCAGGTGATAGCTGTTATCGCCATCCTTCCACAGCCGCACGATCAGTTGGCCGGTGTCGATGTAACGCTGCAAGCGGCTCAGGAAGCGGCGCAGGTTGATCTCATACAGGTAGGGCAGCGCGCCGATGATTTTGAACGGCTGGTCTTCAGGAATATAGAAGTCGTTGGCGGTTTTATCGCCGACGATGATTTCCACCTGCTTACCCTGTCGCAGCAGATAAATGATGTTGCGCACCAGCAGCGCCGGCAGGTTGAAGTAGGGGGTACAGAGCGTCAGTTTCTGGTCGGCGCACGACATCAAGTGATGAATGGTTTTATTCAGCACGCTTTGTTTGCCTAGCCCAACCATCGGCGTCACCGCCAGCTCATCGTTGCCGGCTTTGCCGCGGAAGTGATAACCGGCGCGGCGCAGGGCGAAACGGAACAGACGGGTCTCGTTTTTGATCTCCGGGCTTTTCGGCCGATCGCTGCGATCCAGGCGTTGTACTGCGCCGGCAGTGAGCAGATGCTGCTTGATGTAATCGATCAGGGTATCGGCCAGCACGCCGTTGGTGATCAGCTGATAGCGATCGTAACGGTATTTCTCATGCTGATGCAGATAAACGTCGTTGATGCTGGCGCCGCTGTAGATCGCGGTATCGTCGACCACAAAGCCTTTCAGATGCAGTACGCCCAGCGCTTCGCGGGTATTGACCGGCACGCCGTAGATCGGTACCGACTGTTCCGGATGTTGGCTGGCCATGGCGCAGTACCAGTCGGCGTTGGTATTGGCGGCGGCGGCGCCGATGCGCCCACGCTGTGCGCGGTGCCAGTCGACCAGTACGCAGATTTCCAGCTCGGGCCGCCGCTGTTTGGCTTGATACAACGCATTGAGGATCTCGCGCCCGGCGTCGTCATGCTCCAGATACAGGGCCACCAGATAGATGCGTTGGGTGGCGTTGGCGATGGCGTCCAGCAGCGTGGTGCGAAAATCGGACGGCGCGTACAACGTACGAACATCAGCAACCGTCTGGGGGAGTTTGGGCAGTTGTGCAAGGTGTTGTTGATGTTTGCTACGTTTAAATTTTGACAACATCACAGTGCGTTTCTTCTCTCATGATTGATGGCCAGAACGCCACAGGCATAAAAACAATAAACCGAATAATCGGGCGATAATACCATTAGTTGCCCCGATTGTGCGTATGTTTTGGCGTTAAGTGGTGGATTCGTAGCGCATTGCGACGCAGGTCACTGCGCGTCGGCGGCCCGCAGCGGCAGCGTCAGATTGACGATGCCGTCCTCAAGCTGCACCTCGATGCCAAAGCCCAGCCGCTGAGCCAGTGCGATCATGCCGCGGTTATTCGGCATGGTGATGCCGCTCAGACGGGTCAGGCCATGAGCGCGCGCATAGGCGATCATTTTCTCCAGCAACTGACGCCCCAGGCCCAGGCCTTTCAGGTCGGAACGCACCAGCACGGCGAATTCGGCGTCGGTGTTGTCCGGATCGGACAGCGCGCGGGTCACGCCGATGATCTCTTCTGCGCGCACCGCCACAAAGGCCATTTCTCGATCGTAGTCGATCTGCGTCATGTTGGCCAAATCGTCATGGGTAAACTCATTGATCTCGCTGAAGTAGCGATAATAGAGATCTTCCTTGGTCACCCGGTCGATGAAATGCTTCAGCGCCGGTTCGTCTTCCGGCAGGATCGGGCGGAACAGGCACTGGCTGCCGTCTTTCAACGCGATGGTCTCTTCCAGCTCATGCGGATAAGGGCGGATCGCCAGCCGCGCCTGCGGATCGCCGCTGAACGGCGCGAGCTGCATCGAAACGTCCAGCAGGGTGAATTCGCTGCCGGAAGCCAGCACCGGGTGAATATCCAGCCGGGCGATCTCCGGGCAGTCAAGGATCAGGTTGGAAACCTGCACCAGCAAGCGGCTCAGCCCGGGGATATCTAAAGGCCGCAGTGCGCTGCGCCCGCGGATCTTGCCGCCTTTCACCGCCTGCAGCACCAGATAACGCGCCAGCGCCATATTCAACGGCGGCAGCGCGACCGCCACCTGATTTTCCTGGCGCCACTCTACGCCGCCTTCGCCCAGCATGATCAGCGGGCCGAAAATGGCATCCTGCTCCACGGCGATGCGCAGCTCCTGGGCGCCGGCGCGGTTGGCCATGCTCTGCACCAACAGGCCGTGGATGCGCGCCTGAGGATAGGTACGCTTCACGCGGTCGAGGATCGCCTCCGCCGCGCGCTGCACTTCGGTCGCGGTGCGCAGGTAAAGCATCACGCCCTGAACTTCCGACTTGTGCGGGATATCCGGCGAGCGCAGCTTCAGCGCCACCGGGTAGCCGATCTGCTCGGCAATGTGCACCGCTTCGGCGCTGTCTTCGGCGATCCAGGTCGGCAGGGTGCTCAGGTCATAAGCCTGCAGAATGGATTGCACCTCGTGGGTATCCAGCTGGGTGGCGCCTTCGGCCAGCGCCTGATGGATCAGGCGGTGGGCGTCGGCGGTATTGGCGGTCAGGCCGACCGGCAGCGCCGGCGTCTCTTTCAGCTGCTTTTGGTTGCGGCGGTATTCCACCATATGCATAAAAGCGGTCACAGCGCCTTCCGGCGTGCGGTAGGTGGGAATGGCGGCCTCGGTAAACAGCCGGCGCGCCTCTTGAGAAGAGTATTCGCCGCACCAGTTGGTCAGCAAGGTGATGCGTTTGCCGCGCGCATGGCGGTGCAGCGCGTCGATCAGCCGCTGCGCCGTGGCGGTGCCCGGCGCCGCCGCGCTCGGCGCATGGATCAGCAGCAGCGCGTCATAGTCGTGGCTGTCGAGCAGCGCTTCAATAGCCGCCAGGTAGCGCTGCGGCGTGGCGTCGTCGCGCAGATCGAGCGGGTTGCCGGCGCGAATGAAATCCGGCAGCGCATCGCTCAGCTTCGCCAGGCTCTCCTCGCTCAGCGTCGCCAGCTTGCCGTTGCGCCCGAGCAGCTCGTCCAGCGCCATCGCCGCCGGCGCCGCCCCGTTGCTGACGATCATCAGCCGTTCGCCGCGCAGCGGATGCATATGGCTGAGGGTTTCCACCGCTGAGAACAGCTCATGGGTATCCTGCACGCGCAGCAGGCCGGCGCGCTGGATGGCGGCGTCATAGGCGGCGTCCAGCCCTTGCTGGCTGTTGAGCAGTAATTGCGCCTGTTGGCTGCGGCCGCTTTTGATCACCAGAATGGGCTTATTGCGTGAGGCGCTGCGCGAGGCAGAGAGAAAGCGCCGTGCGTCGCTGATGTTTTCCAGATACAGCAGGATGGCGCTGGTCTTGCCGTCGCGCGCCAAAAAGTCGAGTAGATCGTCGACGTCGATATCCAGGCTGTCGCCCAGCGCAATGAAATAGGAGAAGCCGACTTCGCGCTGCTGCGCCCAGTCGAGAATGGTGTTGGCGACGGCGGCGGACTGCGAGATAAACGCCAGCTTGCCTTTTTGGATCGGCACCGGCGAGAAGCTGGCGTTAATGCCCTGCCACGGCGCCAGCAGTCCCAGACTGTTGGGGCCCAGCAGCCGCATGGCGTAGCGCTGCGCGCAGGCTTTCAGCTCGGCGAACTGTTCTGGCGGTGAAGAGAGCACGATGGCGGTTTTACAGCCGCGCTGCCCCAGCGCGTCGAGCAGCGCCAGATTACGCTTGGCGTGGGTACAGATGATCGCCAGATCCGGCGTCAGCGGCAGGCTGGCGACGTCGGGATAGGCCATGACGCCGCATACCGCCTTGTAGCGCGGCGTCACCGGCAGGATGGGGCCGCCGAAACCGCCGGCCAGCAGGTTGCTCATCATCAGGTTGCCGGCGCGGCCCGGCTGCTGCGAAGCGCCCAGCACGGCGATCGATTTGGGACGTAGTAGCGCTTCTAACCCTCGCTGGCTCATGCACGGCTCCTTTTGGCAACGTTACGCCTGATTTTAGGCGCTTTATGGCTGCATTGCTGTGACCGGTGCCTCCGGCCGGGTCGGTTTTCCCGCCAGATACTGTTGACGGAAATAGCGAAAATGCTGATTCAACCCTTCGGCGGCCGGCAGATCGCCCGCCTGTTGCAGCAGGGCGGCGGCCACTTCCGCCGTGCAGTGTTGCTCGGCGCGGCTGGCTTCGCGCAGCTGGTAGTCCGATGCGGCGTCGACGTTGAGGGAAAACACCGGGAATTGATTGAGATACGGGCTTTTACGGAACATTTTGCGCGCCTCCGCCCAGGTACCGTCCAGCATGATGAACAGCGGCGGTTTGCCGCCGACGGGCAGCGCGCTGAACACCGGCCGTTCGGCGTTGGCGTAGGACGCGGGGAACACCACATAAGGCTGCCGTGTCGGATCGTTGATGGCCGCCAGCAGGGCGGGATCGACCTCGGTGCGCGACCAGAGGAACGCCTGGGTGTCCGGCAGGATATCGGCGATCAGGCGGCCGGTGTTGCTGGGCTTGAGCGGCTCGGCGCCGAACATGATCAGGCAGAAACGGCTGCCGGCCTGCTGTGGGCGAATGGTGTCGCACAGGCAGTTTTTATGCGGCAGCAGGCAACCCTGACAACGCGCCACCCGGCAACCGCGCGCCAAAAAAGGGCGGGTGGCGCGGTCTAAACGGAATTGGCGCAGGCGAAGTACGGCGTTGTCGGTCATAACGATCCTGGGGAAAAACCGCTATTGTAACGCAGAAAAAAGCCCGCCGGGAGGGGCGGGCTCGATCGGGGGCGTTCGCGCGCAATGGCGGGATACGGCCTATACTTGCCGAATCACACTAACTCGTTGAGCCAGTTGTCAAACGGCGCTTTCGGCATCGCGCCGTTGAGCATGTCGACCATCTTGCCCTGACGGAACACCATGATGGTCGGGATGCTGCGGATGCGGAAACGGGCGCTCAGCTCCGGCTCGGCTTCGGTGTTCACTTTCACGAAGCGCACTTTGCCGGCGCGCTCTTCGGCCACGTCTTCAAAGATCGGCGCAAAGCTGCGGCACGGGCCGCACCACGGCGCCCAGAAATCGACCACGACCGGCAGATCGTCCTGCAGCAACTGGTCCAGCGTGGCGGCGGTGGCGTTGATCACTTCACCGTCGAAGAGCTCATGGCCGCAGCGGCCGCATTTCGCATTGTCCGCCAGACGTTCTTCCGGCACGCGGTTGGTGGCATTGCAAGCTGCACAAACTGTATTCATGTTGACCTCGGGTACAGAGAAAGCATGGTCCCCGCAACGCGGTTGCGGAGATGTTTCTTTAATGCTGACAATTATCGGCAAAACCCGGCGCGTGAACAATGAGGTTTGTTCAATGGATGTGATAGTTGGGAGCTTTTAGCGCAAGTTGGTGGCTTCGTGCACCAACATCAGGTAATCTTCGCGCCCTGCGCGTTGGTGGAGAAGACAATGAACGATTCATTTAGTGGCAAGAACGGTAAAGTCAAAGTGATGTACGTCCGCAGTGACGACGACAACGGCGACGACCGTAACAAGAATAAACGTCCGGCCGGCAAAGGCCGCCCGGCTGACGGTGCGCGATCGGGCCGCACCGGTCAAGACAAGGCGCGCGGCGGCAACGATCGCCGCGGCGCCGACTCCCGCCGCAGTGAAAGCGATCGTCCTCGCCGTCCGGCGCGCTCTGAAGATCGCGGTGGCAATGAGTCGCCGTGGAGAACCGTCTCGCGCGCGCCGAATGAAGAGCCGGCGTTCGATCATGGCGGCATCAGCGGCAAAAGCTTTATCGATCCTGAGCAGCTGCGCCGCCAGCGCGCGGAAGAAACCCGCGTTTACGGTGAAAACGCCTGTCAGGCGCTGTTCGCCAGCCGTCCGGAAGCGATCGTGCGCGCCTGGTTCGTGCAGTCGGTCACCCCGCGCTTCCGCGAAGCGCTGCGCTGGATGGCGGCTAACCGCAAAGCTTACCACGTGGTGGATGAAGAAGAACTGGCCAAGGCTTCCGGCACCGAGCACCACGGCGGCGTCTGCTTCCTGATCAAAAAGCGTCAGGGCCTGGATGCGCAGACCTACCTGAAAAGCGCGCCGGCGACCGACTGCGTATTGGCGCTGGAAGAAGTGGGCAACCCGCATAACCTGGGCGCCATCGTTCGTTCTTGCGCCCACTTCGGCGTCAACGGCGTGCTGCTGCAGGATCCGGCGCTGCTGGAATCCGGCGCGGCGGTGCGCACCGCAGAAGGCGGCGCGGAGCACATCAAGGCGATCAACGCCGATGATTTCCTGTCGGTGCTGGATACCTTCCGCAAGGCGGGTTACACCATCGTCACCACCTCCAGCCACAAAGGCACCGCGCTGGCGCAGGCCAAGCTGCCGGCCAAGATGGTGCTGGTGCTGGGCCAGGAACGCGACGGTCTGAGCGACAGCGCCTGGCAGCAGGGCGATATGAACGTGTCCATCGGCGGCACCGGCAAGGTGGAAAGCCTGAACGTTTCCGTGGCGACCGGCATTCTGCTGGCGGACTGGTGGCGTCAGAATCAGGCGTAATTTTCTACGTCGGATAAAAAAACGGGCGCCCCAGGGCGCCCGTTTCGTTTATTGAAGCTTAGTGAGCGCCGCCGCCCCCGCCGCCGCCGGAGCTGAATGGCGGTTTCGCCACCCACACCAGCACCAGCAACACCAGGAACACCCCGGCCGACAGCCAGAATATCTCGTTGGCGGAGATGATCAGGCCCTGCGCGGTGATCTCGTTGGCGATATACGCCGACGCCTGCTGCTTGCTCATGCCGAGCTGCTCCAGTTGCCGGTACATCTCCTGCGACTGCGGGTTGTACGGGTTGACGAACTCCGTCAGTTGCGAATGGTGCTGCGATTCGCGCTGCGTCCACAGGGTGGTGGTGATCGAGGTACCGATCGAACCCGCCAGCGTTCGCGTGAAGTTCGACAGGCTCGATGCCGCCGCCATGCGTTCCGGCGGCAGGCCGGACAGCGTGATGGTGGTCAACGGCATGAAGAAGCAGGCGATGGCGAAGCCCTGAACGAACTGTGGCCAGGCGGATGCGCCGAAGTCCATGCCCGGTTCAAACGTATAGGCGCGCCAGTAGAAGCACACGGCATACATGATGAAGCTGAAGGTCACCAGCCGGCGCATGTCGAGCCGGTTGCCGAACTTGCCGATGATCGGCGACAGCAACACCGGGATCAGCCCGACCGGCGCCGACGCCAGCCCCGCCCAGGTGGCGGTATAGCCGTACACCTCTTGCAACAGCTGCGGCAACAGCACGATGGCGCCGAAGTACAGCATGTACGCCAGACTGATGCACAGGCAGCCGATGGTGAAGTTGCGCGACTTGAACAGCGACAGATCCACCACCGGATGGTCGTCCGTCAGCTCCCACACCACGAGGAACAGCAGCGCCACCACCGCCACGACGGTGAGCGTGATGATCTCGGTCGAGTTGAACCAGTCCAGCTCTTTGCCCTGATCGAGCATGATCTGCAGAGAACCGATGCCGACGATCAGCAATACCAGGCCGACGGTGTCGATCGGTTTGATCTCGGTTTTGGTTTCCCGCCCCTTCAACGTCGCCATCGCCGCCACGATCACGAAGACGCCGATCGGGATGTTGATGAAGAAGATCCAGCCCCAATGGTAGTTGTCGCTGATGTAGCCGCCGAGGATCGGCCCGAAGATTGGCGCGACGATAACGGTCATCGACCACAGCGCCAGGGCCATCGCTCGCTTGGCGGGCGGGTAGTTGTTCAACAACAAACTCTGCGACAGCGGGATCAGCGGCCCGGCCACCACGCCCTGGATCACGCGGAAGAAGATCAGCATGCCAAGGCTGTTGGAGATGCCGCACAGCCAGGAGGCGATGGCGAACAGCGCGGTGGACCAAAGGAACAGCCGCACTTCGCCGAAACGCTTCGCCAGCCAGCCGGTGATCGGAATCGAGATGGCGTTCGCCACGCCGAACGAGGTGATCACCCAGGTACCCTGCGAGTTGGAAGACCCGAGGTTACCGGAAATGGTGGGGATCGCCACGTTGGCGATGGTGGAGTCCAGCACCTGCATGAAGGTCGCCATGGCGAGCGCGACCGTCATCCAGGCAAGCTGGGCACCTTCAAGCGGTTTCTGTGGCAAGATGGCCTCCCGCGCGCTTAGCCGGCGTTCGCATGGATCACGTCGGCGATCAGCTGGTTAACCGGCGCCAGATTCAACGCCAGCGCGTCGCTCTGATACAGCGGTTTGTCGCGCACCACGTCGGCCAGCACGCGGCCGTCCAGATTGGCGGTGTCGACGGTCACCAGCGTCGAAAGACCGATGCGCAGCGGATGATCGGCCACCTGCTTGGCGTCGAGCTCAATACGCACCGGCAGGCGTTGCACCACCTTGATCCAGTTGCCGGTGGCGTTCTGGGCCGGCAGCAGCGAGAAGGCGCTGCCGGTGCCCATGTCGATACCGGCCACTTTGCCCTGATACACCACGTCGTCACCGTAGACGTCGCTGACCACCGTCGCCGGCTGGCCGATGCGCATATTGGCGATCTGCGTTTCCTTGAAGTTGGCGTCAACCCAGATGTGATCGGCCGGCACTACCGCCATCAGCGGCGAACCGGCGGCGATCTGCGCGCCGACCTGCACGCTGCGGCGCGAGACATAGCCGGTAATCGGGCTGATCACCTTGGTACGCTGCAGCGCCAGCCAGGCGTCGCGCATCTGCGCGGCGGCCTGTTGGATCGCCGGCTGCTGTTCCAGCGGGGTGTTCAGCACCATCGCCTGGTTGGCGTTGTATTGCTGTACCGCCACTTCCAGCGCGGCTTTGGCGCTGTCGACCGCATCGCGCGCGTGTTGCAGCTCTTCGCGGCCGATGGCGTCAACGCTGCCCAGCACCACGCGGCGTTTCAGATCGTTCTCGGCCTTGCTCAGATCGGTCTTGCGCAGGGCGATGTTGGCCTGATACTGCTTGCTGTTGATGATCAGCTGGTGGGTCTGACGCACGCTGTTGGCCAGGCCGGTTTTGGCGCGTTCAAACGCCTGCTCGGCATCGGTCGGGTCGAGCGTCAGCAGCACGTCGCCCTGCTTGACGTAGTCGGTGTTGTCGAAGTTGACGCTGTTCACGCTGCCGGACACCTGGGCCATGATCTGCACCTGGTTGCCGGAGACGTAGGCGTCGTCGGTTTCCTGGTGATGACGCAGCACCAAGAACCAATACACTAAATAAGCCACCCCTATAACAATGAAAATAACCGTCAGCAACAGCAGCCAAAATTTGCGCTGCTTCTTTTTGCCGCTCGGCTGCTGCGGGTTTTGGGTTTCCGCGCTTGCGCTCATGGTGTTCTCCAAGCCTTATATTATTATGCTTTCGAATCCGCTGTGGCCGGGGCCTGATAGCCACCGCCCAACGCGCGGATCAGTCCTATCTTCGCCTGCAGTAAATTGCTGCTGGCATTCAACTCCGCCTGTTGCTGCTGCAATAGCTGCGTCTGGCTGGTCAACAGATCGTCGCGCCCGATAATCCCTGCCTGGTAACGGGCGTTGGCGACCTGATACACCTGTTGCATCGACTGGGCCGCGGACGCCGCCTGCAGCTGCTGTTGTGCAGAGCTCTGCTGGATGGTGATGGCGTCGGCGGTTTCCTGTACCGCATTCAGGATGGTTTGGTTGTAGGATTCCACCGCTTCGTCATACAGCGCGGATTCCTCGCCCAGCTTGCTGCGCAGCGCCCCGGCGTGGAAGATCGGCAGCGAGATCGCCGGCATCACGTTCCAGGCCTGGCTGGCCGCTTCAAACAGATTCGGGCTGGTGCCACTGGTATTGGTGGTCATCAGGCCGGCGAAGGCTGAAATGGTCAGGCTGGGGTAAAACTCTTTACGCGCGGCGCTGACGCGCTGGCTGTAAGACTCCACCAGCTGGCGTTGCGCGGCGATGTCCGGGCGTTTGCCCAGCAGATCCGCCGTCAGTTCGCCCTGCGGCGCCATCAGATTGTCTGCAGGCAGCGGCACCTGACGCAGGTGCTGCATGGCGTTCGGCCCCTGGCCCGCCAGCGCGGCGAGCTGGTGTCTGAGCTGTTCGATTTGCGACTGCAGCTGCAGAATCTGCTGTTTGGCGACGTCGGACTGCGCCTGGGTTTGTTGCGGCACGTCGACGCCGGTCAGGCCGGCCTGATAGCGCTGTTGGCGCAGCGCGGTCAGGCGCTCGTTGTTGTTCACTTCCTGCTGCAGCAGCTTCTCGAGCGCCAGATTGCTCTGCAGCTGGTAGTAGGCGGACGCCACCGAGCTGGTCAGCGTCAGCGCCGCCTGTTCCTGCTCGGCGCGCGCTGCGTTCACTTGCGCCTTGGCGGCGTTCACCTGGTTGCGGTATTTGCCCCACCAGTCGAACTCGTACGCCAGGTTCAACCCCAGCGAGTTGGAGCTTGAATAGATCGGCTTATGCGGATACCCCAAACCCATATTGACGTTCTGCGGCACACGCTGGCGCTGGGTGCTGGCGTTCAGATCCAGGTTCGGCCCGTTGGCGGCGCTGGCTTCGCCCACCACACTCTGCGCTTCGCGCACGCGGGCGGCGGCCTGACGCAGGGTCGGCGAGCTTTGCAGCGTCTGCGTCATCAAGGCGTCCAGCTGCGGATCCTTGAGGGCGCGCCACCACTGCGGGCTGACGGCCAGCGAACTGACTTTCGGCTGAGCCAACTGCAGGCTCTGCGGATCCATCAGCGTGGATTGCGGGGCAATATTATCGGTCGAAGCACACCCGGCCAGCAGCAACACGGCGAACAGCGGGGTGAATCTCCAGTGAAATGGGGATCGCATAAGTAGGTACCTGAACAGAAATTGTGAATTAGGGTAACTGTTCTGTGATTTCCATTTGATCCAGACGTGCCAGCAATTTGCGCGTCAGCTGTTCCAGCTGTTTTTGCTCATCGTCGGTCAGCGTGGACCACAGGAAATGCAGACATTGGTGCTGCGGCGGCAGCAGTTGACTGAGAAATTCTTCCCCCTGCGGCGTCAGATGCAGATGCAGGCAGCGGCGATCGTTGTCGCTTTCCCGGCGTTCGATCCAGCCGCGCTTCTCCAGCTCGTCGGCGATGCGGGTTGCATTGGTGCGCGAGGAGCCCAGGGCAGAGCTTAGCTCAGAAGGTTGGATGCTGTGGCTTTCCTGCGCATCCAGGGTAATCAGCGCCATAAACAGTGTTTCGTTAATCCCCTGCGCTTTCAGCATCTTATTGCGGTTTTCCAGCAGCTTGCCTTGCATGTGCATGCACAGGCGGGTCAGCAGGATTTCCTGATAAGGGAAATCTTTCTGCCGCGTGGCGCGGAAATTCAGCATTTGTTCTATGGGGGCAAACGAGCTTTCCATAATTTAGGGCCTCATTAATTTCGTTCGAGATAGTAACGACGGTGACAAATAATGTAAATGTTCAGCCGTGCGGATAATTTAGCAATTCGTGTCATTTGTCAGTGTTTGTAAAGATGTGGCGCCTGAAAACGCCAGTGTGAAGCCAAACGATCGGGAGCGGCGTCAGCCTGCACCGAAAAGCATTAACAGTTTTAATGTGATGCCAAAGGCCGTTGCGCCGAGCAGCGTCGACAGAATGATGCTTTTGCTGCGGTAGAAGCACAGTGCCAGCGCGGCGAACCCCACCAACGTCGGCAGCAGCTTGTCCGGCTCGCGCATCACCACCGGCGTGCTGGAGACCACCAGCAGGGCGCAGATCGAGGCGATGCCGATGCTGTCGAGCAACAGGGCGGCTTTACCGCGTTTGAGGCCGGGCTGGGCGCGCGCCGGCGCCAGCCGCAGCGGCAGATAGCGGAACAGGTAATTGGCGCAGCCCACCACCAGGCCGATCACCAGCACATCAATGTTCATGGCTGGCCTCCGCCGGGGCTGGCTGGAACAGGGCGGCAATGCAGCCGGCGCCGATGCCGGCCAAAATGGCGACCGGAATGGAGAACAGCACCACGCCGAGCAGCGCGCCGGCCAGCGCGGCGGCGATAGTCAGGCTCTGCGGGCGGCGGAAGGCGGCCAGCAGGAAACTGAGAAACAGCGCCGGCAGCATGAAGGACAGCGAGGCCTCGATCACCGGGAACTGCTCCAGCGGGCCGTTGCCGAACAGCGCGCCGAGCGCGGTGCCGGCCACCCAGGAGAGCCAGGAACAGAGCGCGATGCCCAGCATCCAGTTTTCGCTCCAGCTGCGGTTATTACGCATCAGCCTGGCGGTGGCGGCGGCGAAGACCTCATCGGTCAGGCCAAAGGCCCATATCGCCGTTTTGCCGGGCGACATGCGCGAGACGATGCGGTGACGCAGCGCCGGGCCGTACAGCAGGTGGCGCACGTCCATCGCCATCACCGTCAATGCGGAGACCCACAGCGACATCCCGGCGCTCAGCAGAGCGGTGATCACGAACTGGCTGGCGCCGGCGTAGATGATGCAGGAGAAGAAAATGCTTTCCAGCGGGGAAAAACCCAGTTTGACGGCGCTGAGGCCGAAGGCGAACGCCACCGGGACATACCCGATGACGATCGGCAAACTGTCGACGACGCCGTTGGCGAAGGTGGCGCTGACGGCGGGCGGGTTGAGGCTGTCTGCAGCTTGGCTTTGCATGGTTGTGGATCGCAGGGTAGATAGGACTTCAATAGTTTATGCCCAGAACATTACCAGAGAGTAAGTAATGTTTATACCCTGCACCGCTAATAAATTTCTTTAGTGACTATTTGCACGATAATCAGATTGTCGCCGGCCCCTGCGGATCGTGGTGCTTGCCGAGCCACCAGGTCAGCAGGTTGAGCAGGCATAACACCCCGCCGGCGGCGGCCACGCCGTACCAGCCGGCATGTTGATAGGCCGAGGCGGAGAGCAGTGAACCGAGCGCGCCGCCGATAAAGTAGCTGGTCATGTAGCCGGCGGTCAGGCGGTTGCGCGCGTCCGGCATGATGCGGTACATCACGCTCTGGTTGGTGACGTGCACCGCCTGCACCGCCAGATCGAGGATCAGGATGCCGGCGATCAGCGCCCACAGCGATTGTTTGGCGAACGCGATAGGGATCCAGGACAGCAGCAGCAACACCAGGCCGACGGTGGTGGTCAGCCCGGCCTTGCCTTTGTCCGCCAGATGCCCGGCGCGCGAAGCGGCCAGCGCCCCGGCGGCGCCCACCAGGCCGAACAGCCCAATCACTCCCTCGGAATAGTTGAACGGCGGCGCGGCGAGCAGAAAGGCCATTGAGGTCCAGAGCACGCTGAAGTTGGCGAACGACAGGGCGCCGAGGATGGCGCGGGTGCGCAGCAGCGGCGTGCGGCAGAACAGGCTGAAGATCGAGGCCAGCAGCTGCGGGTAGTTCAGCCCGGAGTGTTGCTTATAGCGCGGCAGCGCGCGCCACAGGATCAGCGCCATCAGGATCATCAGCACGCTGGCGACCCAGTAGATGGTGCGCCAGCCGCCGAACGACGCCAGTGCGCCCGCGACGGTGCGCGCCAGCAGGATGCCGAGCAGCAGGCCACTCATGATGATGCCGACGGTCTTGCCGCGCTTTTCCGGGTGGGCCAGCGTGGCGGCCAGCGGCACCAGGATCTGCGCCACCACCGAGAACAGCCCGGTGAGCGCGGTGCCGAGGATCATCATCGGCAGCGTGGCGGAAGTGGCGGTGATCAGCATGCCGCCGGCGGCCAGCAGCGTCATGAACACGATCAGTCCGCGGCGCTCGAACATATCGCCGAGCGGCACCAGCAGCAGCAGGCCGGTGGCGTAACCGAGCTGCGCGGCGGTGACGATAAAGCCGGCCTGGTTGACCGACAGGTTGAAACTGGTGGCGATGGTTTCCAGCAGCGGTTGCGCGTAATAGTTGCTGGCGACCGCCAGGCCGGTGGCGATGGCGATCAGCACGGTCAGCGCCGGGCTGAGGCCCGGATGGGCGTTTTTTGGGGTCATGATTTTTTCATCACGGGAAGAAGATAGCGCGCAGTATCCGGCAACGCGTCTGCGGAAACCAATGTATAATTTTCATTTGATTTATCTCATTTCAAGATAGATGCCATGAACCTGAAACAGATCCGCTATGCGCTGGCGGTGGCGGAAGAACAGAGTTTCACCCGGGCGGCGCAGCGCTGCCATACGGTGCAGTCGGCGCTCAGCCACCAGATCGCCAAACTGGAAGAAGAGCTGGGCTGTACGCTGTTTGAACGCACCTCGCGCCGGGTGCGGTTGACCCCGGCCGGCCAGGCTTTCATTCCGTCGGCGCAGCGGCTGTTGGCGGCGCAGCAGGCGCTGGTGGAAGAGGTGACCGCCGCCGGCGATGCGGTGTCCGGCACCCTGACCATCGGCACGATTTCAACCATAAACGCGATTGATCTGACCGAAAAGCTCGACAAGTTTCATCGCCACTATCCGGCGGTGAACATCCGCCTTTACGTTGGCATGAGCGAAGCCCTGTTGGAGGACGTGCGTCAGCAGAAGTGTGATATGGCGTTCGTCGGCATCTGGCCCGGCGATGTCGATTTACTGCCGATGTCGCACCGGCAGTTGACCGATGAGCCGCTGGTGGCGCTGGTGGCGCCGCAGCACCCGCTGGCCAACCGTGAGCGGGTCAACCTGCAAGCGCTGGCGGAAGTGCCGCTGGTGGATTTCTACAGCGGCACCGGCGCGCGGCGCCAAACCGATCGCGCCTTCCTGGCGGCGGGCATCCGCCGGCACGTCAGTTTTGAGATCGATCATATCGAATGGCTGGAGAATCTGGTGCGGCGCGGGTTGGCGGCGGGTATCGTACCTGTCTCGACCGCGCAACGCTTAAGCGCGTTGGTGTCGATTCCGATTGAAGACGGGCCGCGGCGCCAGGTGTATTGCATTTGGCCGCAGCCCTTGTCGAACGCCGCCGCACGTTTTTTACAGTTCAGCGGCATCGATATGGCGGGGTAGGGGCGCGGCAAAGGCGGCGCCCCTGAACGGTTACGGCTTCGCCGCTGCGGCGGCGGTTTTCACCCAGCCGTCGAAGGTGGCCTGATGAGCCTTGATCCAGCCGTTAACGTGGTTCTGGATATCGGCTTCCGAAGCCTGGCCTTCATGCATGCGCAGGTTTTGCGCGTTGATGTCGGCGATCGGCAGCTTCATGATGGCGAACAGCTTGGCGGCCGCCGGATTGGCTGCGGCCCACTGCTTGTTGGCGGCGATGCGCATGGTGTTGACCGGGAAGCCGTAGTTGGCGCCGTTAGGCAGTTTGGTGTCAACGTTTTTCTGCTCGCCCGGCAGGGAGGAAAACGGCACCTGCAGCCAGACCACGTCGCGGCCCGGCACCATCACATCGCTGACCCAGTACGGCGTCCAGGTGTAATACAGCACCGGTTTGCCCTCTTTGTAGCGGGTGATGGTGTCGGCGATCATCGCCGCGTAGTTGCCCTGATTGTGCTCGACGGTGTTGCTCAGGCCATAGGCCTTGATGTGGTGGTTGATCACCGCTTCGCAGCCCCAGCCCGGGGTGCAGCCGGTCAGATCGGCCTTGCCGTCGCCGTTGGTGTCGAACAGCTTGGCGATCTTGGGATCCTTGAGCTGCTCGACGTTGGTGATGTGGTATTGCTCGGCGGTTTTCTTGTCGATCAGGTAGCCCTGCGCGGCGCCGTTGACGTAGACGCCTTCGCGGTAGAACTTGGCGTCGCCGCCGGCGGCCTTGTACTGATCGGCGTGCAGCGGATCCCAGTTGACCGCGATAAAGGTCGCGTCACCGGAGGCGATCGAAGTGTAGGCGACGTTGTAATCCACTTCACGCGGTTCTTTCACGTCGTAACCCAATTTTTCCAGCGCCTTGCTGACCAGCAGCGTCTGGAAAGTCTCTTCGGAAATGGTGCTTTGCACCGGCTGTACCGCGATCCCCTTGCCGGGTAAATCTGCCGCGCTCACGCTCTGTGAGCCAATCAGCGTCGTCAGGGCGAGAGCCCAGATGCCCGTGGTGCGCATAGTGTTTCCCCTCTTTCGATGTGGTGGTGTCATAGCCCGCCGGGGCCGCAGCCGCCGGCGGGAAAAGCGTCAGGCTTGCTTGATGAACGGGCGAGTCAGTAACCCGATGGGGCCGCGGCGATACCAGCGGCCGATGCCTTTACTGCGGCGATCGCGCCCCAGCGATTGGGTGAGGCGATCGAGAATGATCGCCAGGATCACGATGCCGACCCCGCCGACGGCGGCCAAGCCCATGTCCAGCCGACCGATGCCGCGCAGCACCATCTGTCCCAGGCCGCCGACGGCGATCATCGAGGCGATGACCACCATCGACAGCGCCAACATCAGCGTCTGGTTAACGCCGGCCATGATGGTCGGCATCGCCAGCGGCAGCTGCACTTTGAACAGCAGCTGGCGCGGGCTGGCGCCAAAGGATTCGGCGGCCTCGATCAGATCCTCCGGCACCTGCTTGATGCCGAGAATGGTCAGACGCACGATCGGCGGCAGTGCGAAGATGATGGTCACTACCACGCCCGGCACGTTGCCGATGCCGAACAGCATGACGATCGGCACCAGATAGACGAAGGCCGGAGTGGTTTGCATGGCGTCGAGCAGCGGCCTAATCACCTTGGCGGCATGCTTGCTGCGCGCCAGCCAGATGCCGAGCGGCAGGCCGATAAGGATGCAGAAGAACAGCGCGGTCAGCACCAGCGCCAGCGTGACCATCGCCTGCGACCAGGCGCCGATGGCGCCGATGGCGATCAGGGAGAGCAGCGTCGCGGCGCCCATGCCGAGGCCCGAGACCTGCCAGGCGAGCAGCGAGAACACCAGAATGGCGATCGGCGCCGGCATGCCCAGCAGCAGTTGTTGGAAGCCGCTCAGGATCATGTCCACCGGCACGCGGATGCCCTGGAACAGCGGGCGGAAGTGCAGCACCAGCCAGTCGATGCCTTGCGTGACCCAGGTGTCGAACGGCACCCAGGCTTTGTGGAACGGATCGAGCAGGCTGAAGTGCTCCGGCTGCGCCGGGGCGCCGCTGAGCCAATCGGCGCTTTGCCCGGCGGCGTCATGTGCGGCCGGCGGCGGCGCGCTGGACCAGGCGTCACCGGCGTTGGCGGCGGCATCGCTGGCAGGTGCGGCGCCGGTATCGGCCGGTGCGGTAGCCCAGGGATCTTGGGTTTGCGTGGTATCACTCATTGGTTGAGCCCTCCTTGTCCAACGCCTGCAGCAGCATGGCCTTGGAGATGATGCCGAGATAGTTATGTTCTTCGCCCACCACCGGCACCGCGCACGGTGCCTGGGCGACCAGGGAAATCAGATCGCTGAGCGGCGTGTCGGCCGGCACGGCGGCGGGGGCCTCGAGCAGGGCATCGTCCAGCGTTTGATTGGCGGACAGCGCCTTTTTCAACGACTCTATCGACACCACGCCGATAAATTTCTTCCCGCGTTCAACAACATAACCATAATCACGGTCCTCATCGCGCAGCAGCTGCAGCGCCGAGCGGGGGCCAAAACCGGGGGTTTTGCGGATCAGCGTCACCGGGCGCCGTTGGGCGATATCCTTGGCGCTGAATACATGACTGATGTCCACGCCGCGGAAGAAGGTGCGCACATAGTCGTTGGCCGGGTTGTTCAGGATCTCGTCCGGCGTGCCGACCTGGATCACCTCACCGCCCTGCATGATGGCGATGCGATCGCCAATGCGCATCGCTTCGTCCAGATCGTGGGAAATAAACACGATGGTGCGCTGATGCTGAGCCTGTAATTTCACCAGCTCATCCTGCATTTCGGTACGAATTAACGGATCGAGCGCCGAGAAGGCTTCGTCCATCAATAATATATCCGGGTTATTGGCCAGGGCGCGGGCTAATCCCACGCGCTGGCGCATACCGCCGGATAATTCATCCGGATAAGACAGCGCATAATTCTCCAGCCCGACCTGACGCAGGGCATCCAGCGCTTTTTCCTGGCGCTCCTGCAGCGGTATGCCGGCTAATTCCATACCGAAAGCGGTGTTATTCAGGACATTCATGTGCGGCATTAGCGCGAATGACTGAAATACCATGCTGATCTTATTTCGCCGCACGGTGCGCAGCGCGGTGTCAGATATTTTGGCGATGTCCTCACCGTCGATCAGCACCTGACCGCGGGTGGGTTCTATCAGACGATTGAGAAGGCGTACCAGGGTGGACTTGCCGGAACCGGAGAGCCCCATGATGACAAATATCTCGCCTTCTTCAATGGCCAGAGTGGCGTCTTTTACGCCGAGCGATAAGCCGGTTTTTTCAAACAGCCGATCTTTTGTCAGACCTTTATCCAGCAGTTTGAATGCGCGTTCCGGGTGTTCGCCAAATATCTTATACAGGTTTTTTACTTCGAGTTTAATTGCCATGCAATTTGCTGTTTCCTCTGGTTTAATTAACGCGGTATGGGCTGTCCTTAGCAAAATAAAAGAGCTTTTTACCCTAACACAGTGAATATCTGAGACAACCCTCAATGTCATTTAAATGGGATATTAGTGGTTTACATCAAGGTTTTAATTAGTTATGGTAATTTGGCCCGTGACTCAAAATTGACGGCCATTATTCGGCATAATGGTTTGGTTTTTGGGAAAATAATACGGTGCGGCGCAGAGAGATATTTTGGCGCAGCGCCTGCCGTTCGGATAATAAAAAACCCGACCAGAGGCCGGGCAAAAGTCATCAGTATTTCATCAGTTTTAACGACAGGTGCCGATATCGAGGGGGATATCGTCGGGCGTCATGTTATCGCCTTAGTATGACAGCCAGATGGCAGCCTCAGGCCTTGCGATACAGCCGCCGCGGATGGCCGATATTGCCGTACAGCATCTCCACCCGTACGAACTGGGTGGCGACGCAATATTCCAGATACCGGCGGGCGGTGGTCTTGCTGATGCCGACTTGCTCAACCACGTCTTCCACCGCATGCGCCACCGCCGGCTGGGCGATAAACAGCGCCTGCACCAGCTCGAGGGTATTGGTTTCGATGCCTTTGGCGCTCGGCTCGCTGGAGAACTGCTTCGACTGCAGGTTGTACAGCGCATCGACGTTGTCCTGATCGATGATCTTGAAGGTGCGCTGGGTCTGCACGAACTGCATGAAGCGTTCGAGCGAATTGCGCAGCCGCTTATAGGACACCGGTTTGATGATGTAATCGAAGGCGCCGTTGCGGATCGCCTGGCTGCAGGTATGCATGTCGCTGGCGGCGGTGATGAAGATCACCGAACAGGCGGGGTTTTTTACCGCCGGTTCTTCCATCAACTCGATGCCCTGGCCGTCCGGCAGGAAGTTATCCAGCAGGATCAGCCGAGGCTGATGCTCGTTGGCTTTGGCCCGCGCTTCGGCCAGCGTGGCGGCGTAAGCCACCACCCGCAGGTTGAAATTTTTCTCGATGAACTCCGCGTGCAGCGTCGCCAGTTGCGGCTCGTCTTCCACGATCAGAACGTCCAGTGTTAGGTGTGACATAATCGGGTGCTCAAAAAATCGGGTTATGGGTTTTATTTAGGGATAAATATAGAGAATATCGCGCCGTGCGGCTCGTTGTCCGACACTTCTATGCTGCCGTGCGCCTGTGCCACGTGGCTGGCGACCAGATGCAGGCCAATGCCGTGGTCGCTTTTATCCGCTTTGGTGGTGACGCCCTGTTCAAACAGCGTATCACGAATCTCCTCGGCGATGCCGGTGCCGCGATCCGCCACCTCGATCACCAGCTCGTCGCTGCCATCGCTGATATAGAGTTCGATCGCGTCGTGCGGCGCCGGGCAGTGCAGCGTCGCTTCCACCGCATTATCCAGCAGGTTGCCGACGATCGACATCAGTTCGGTCTCATTCAGCGCCGCCGGGATCTGCCGCAGTTGGCAGGCCGGATCGAAGCGCAACTCGATGCCTTTTTCTCTGGCGCTGGAATATTTGCCCAGCAGCAGGCCGCACAGCGCCGCCGAACTGAAGCGCTGCGAGATGAAATCGAGGATCTCCTGTGCGCCCTCGGACTGGGCTTCCACATAGCGAATGGCCTCGTCGTAGCGCTGCATATGCAACAGCCCGGCCAGCGTGGCGGTCCAGTTCAGCTGCTCGTGGCGCATGATGCGCAGGTTGTCGGCATAGCGTTTCACCTGACTGAGCTGGCTGCTCAGGGTATTGATATCGTTCTTGTCGCGGAAGCTGATCACCCAGCCTTGCAGCTCCTGCTCCTGCATGATGCGCACCCGGCTGGCGATCACCCGCACGTGGTTGAAGCGGCACACCTCGTCGTGCGTATCCTGGCCCAGTTGCGCGGCGGCGAAGAAGTCAGGCTGCGCCTGGATCACGTCGCCGATCGGCCGGCCCAGCAAACTGGCGGCGGGCTGGTGCAGATCCAATAGCTCGCGCGCCGCATGGTTGATGGTGATGATCCGCTGCTGTGGATCGATGGCGATCACGCCCTCATAAATGGCTTCCAGCAGCGCTTTTTGCTGACGCACCAGTAGCGCGATCTCTTTCGGTTCCAGCCAGAACATCTGGCGCTTGAGGTTTTTCGACAGCAGCCAGGAAAAGACGAACAGGGCGATCAGCAGCAGGACGATGGAGCCGATAATTTGCGTCAACGTCCTGGCATTTAAATTATCTATGTGCGATTTCAAATAGCCGACGGAAACGATGCCGATCACGTGATTATTTTCATCCAGGATCGGCGCCTTGCTGCGCAATGAAACGCCAATGCCGCCCTTGCGAATGGAAATAATGCTTTTCCCTTCCAGCACCTCTTTATTATCGCCGCCGATCATCGGCGTGCCCAAGCGGCCTTCGTATTCGGAATGATAAAGGTGGCGGGCATGACTATCGCCGATGACGATATAACTGGCGTCGCTGCTGGCGCGGATTTTTTTCATCAGCGCGGCAATTCTGGCTGCGTCGTGTTTTTCCACTGCGTCCACCAGCGAAGGAATGAGGGCGATTTCCCGCGCCTGCACCTGGGCGCGGGCGCCGAGATCGCGGTGCAGCTGCGCATCCAACTGGTAATAGGTGTAGGCGCCGATACAGGTCAGCAGCAGGCAGGAGAAGGCCACCAGGCACAGAAACAGCTTGATTTGAAATGAGAGTTTGAGGCGCATGGCGGAGCTTCACCGTAAAGAGATCCTGAAGCCTTACCCTATCACGAGAAGCGGGGTCTGTAATATTGCGCCCGATCAACTTGTGATCCTTCACACGGGATTAGAGTGAACCGGACGAGAATTGTTCGCCTGCGATAAAATTGATAAGCTTTAAAATAAAAACGGTATTAACACCATTAAAACCACGCCAGTTTTTACATAATCTTAATTAACCCCATAGAAACCATAACCACCATTAAAAACCCTTTTTAACTTTGAACATAATCACAGCAGATAATCCGTGCGCTTCTCTATGATGGCTGAACAAACTAATAAGAGGCCAGATTATGAGCACAACAGATGATTCTTACCTCGTAGCCAAAGACAAGACCGCCGATATTCCTCTGCGTGAGAAATGGTGGCGGATACTGGACAATTATAAAGTAGGGATTATTCCGTTACCGTTCTTTATTCTGGCCGGCGTATTGATTCTGCTCGACTGCCTGGAAGGCAAATTGCCGAGCGATATCGTGGTGATGGTGGCCACCCTGGCGTTCTTCGGTTTCGCCTGTGGCGAATTCGGCAAACGCCTGCCGTTGATCGGCAAAATGGGCGCGGCGGCGATCTGCGCCACCTTTATTCCTTCCGCGCTGGTGCACTATGGCCTGTTGCCGGACGTGGTGGTGGAGTCGACCACCAAGTTCTACAAATCGACCAACATTCTTTATCTCTACATTTGCTGCATCATCGTCGGCAGCATCATGAGCATGAACCGCCAGGTGCTGATCCAGGGTTTCCTGCGCATCTTCATTCCGATGCTGTGCGGCGAGATCGTCGGCATGCTGGTGGGGATGGGCGTCGGCATGGCGCTGGGCCTGGAGCCGTTCCAGATCTTCTTCTTCCTGATCCTGCCGATCATGGCCGGCGGCGTGGGTGAAGGGGCGATCCCGCTATCGATGGGCTACGCGGCGATCCTGCACATGGAGCAGGGCGTGGCGCTGGGGCGCATTCTGCCGATCGTGATGCTCGGCAGCCTGACCGCTATCGTCATCGCCGGCCTGCTCAACCAGCTGGGCAAGCGTTATCCGCACCTGACCGGCGAAGGCAACCTGATGCCGAGCAAGCAGGGCGACAGCAACATGAACGCAGTGGAAAAAATCAGCGGCAAGGTGGACGTCAGCACCATCGCCTGCGGCGCGCTGTTGGCCATTCTGCTGTATATGGTGGGCATGCTGTTGCACCGCCTGATCGGCCTGCCGGCGCCGGTGGGCATGCTGTTCGCCGCCGTAGCGGTGAAGCTGGCGCACGGGGTGTCGCCGCGCATTCAGGAAGGTTCGCAGGTGGTGTACAAATTCTTCCGCACCGCCGTGACTTATCCGATCCTGTTCGCGGTCGGGGTGGCCATCACGCCGTGGCAGGAGCTGGTGGATGCGTTCACCGTCCAGAATCTGATCGTGATCGTCACGACCGTCAGCGCGCTGGTGGCGACCGGTTTCTTCGTCGGCAAGAAAATCGGCATGCACCCTATCGACGTGGCGATCGTCTCCTGTTGCCAGAGCGGGCAGGGTGGCACCGGCGACGTCGCGATCCTCACCGCCGGCAATCGCATGTCGCTGATGCCGTTCGCCCAGATCGCAACCCGTATCGGTGGCGCTATCAACGTCTCGCTGTCGCTGCTGGTGTTAGCCAAGTTCTTCGTATAACTCCTATAAATCCTTAGCGTTACTTTGCCTTTCCCCGCCCCCGCGGGGATTTTTTTTGCCCGCGCGCCGGCCAGACGCGCGGGCAGGGGAAACGCCGGTTATGCCGCCTGTTTCATGGCGGCGTCGTACCAAGCGAAGTAGCGCTCTACGCCGCGGCGGCCGGATTCGATCAGCGCGCGTTTCTTCTCCTCGCTGATGCCGAACTCCAGCGTGCCGACGTCGAGCGTGTCGACATACACGGTGCGTTTCCAATCATCGCTGTCCAGATGCACCTTGGTTTGGATGTCCAGCATCACGTTGGCCACCGCCAGGGTGAAATCAAACAGGTTGTTGACCGGCGTGCGCGGGCCGGCCTGGCCGGCGGCCTGGGCGATTTCGCTGGCGGAGTCGAGGCGAATGCCCAGCGTGCGGGTGTTGATGCGCTGGCTGGCGCTGTCGATGTAAGGCGGCGTGGCGGAGAAGTCATAGTCGAACAGCCGCACCGGATAGTTGTCGATCATGCCGCCGTCGATGCACAGATCGCCCAGGGTATTGTTCTTCGCTACGAAGGCGAACGGGAACGACATCGAAATGCGCAGGCCGTCCGCTACTTTCATGCGCGGCGTAGTGCGGTGCGAATAAACTTCGCGTTGGCCGCTGTTGAGGTTAGCGCCGATAAAGTAAATCGACTTGAACCCTTTCGCCGCCTTCATCGCTTCGAACTGCTCGAAGGTAATATCCGGGTTGCCGGTATATTGCTTGATAATATCGCGCGACCATTGATAGAAATAATCGCCGGGCGCGATGCCGTATTGATTGAACAGGCGATAGGCGTCCTGGATCGTACCGAAAAAGCCGCCGTTATAATCGAGGAATTTTTTAAAATCCATCGCCGACAGAATTTTGGTGACGTCCGCCGAGCTGCAGCCCAGGCCGACCAGCAGCGCGGCGATGGCGCCCGCCGAGGCGCCGGAGGTTTGCTTGATCTGCGGCATGATGCCTTTGGCTTCCAGCAGTTCCAGCGCGCCGCCATAGGCGATGCCTTTTACGCCGCCGCCTTCAAAGACCAGATTTTCGAATTGATAGCTCATGTTATTTCCTTACTCGTGGTTTAGGGAGTAAGGAAAATAACCAAGTGGCGAACGAGAAAATATTGATTGGGGTTGTGTGGGGCGGCAAACAAAATTATTCACAATAAATATATTATTTATATATTTATCAAAGGCATTTATTAAACAGGCGCATCGGGCTTTTTGCGTCAATACTTAGCGCTGTTCAATTCTCGCAAGGAGTCATCATGTTCTGGAAACGTTGTCTGCTGGGCGCGGCGCTGGCCGTTATGTCATTACAGACCGGGGCCGCCGCGCCGCAGGCCAAAACCCCGACGCCGGGATTTTACCGCATCATGCTGGGCAGTTTTGAAGTGACCGCGTTGTCCGATGGCATCATTCGCCTGCCGGCGGACAAGCTGTTGCTGCACAGTACGCCGCAGCAGATCGCCGCCGGGTTGGCCGAGCGGCATCAAAGCCTGCCGGTGGTCACCTCGGTCAATGCCTATCTGATCAACACCGGCGACAAGCTGGTGATGATTGACAGCGGCGCCGGCCAACTGCTGGGCGACGGCCTGGGCAAGCTGGTGGATAACCTGCGCGCGGCGGGCTACCAGCCGGAGCAGGTGGATGAAATCTACCTGACCCACATGCACCCGGATCACCTCGGCGGCCTGACGCACGACGGCAAGGCGGCATTCCCCAATGCGGTGGTGCGCGCCGCCAGCCAGGACGCGGACTTCTGGCTGAGCGCGGACCAACTGAAACAGGCCAAAGCAGAGAGTAAAAGCAACTTCGAACGGGCCCAGGCGGCGATCAAGCCGTACCAGGCGACCGGCCACTTTAAGCCGTTCAGCGGCGACGGCGAACTGTCGCCGGGCATTGCCGCCTTCGCCGCTCACGGCCATACGCCGGGGCACAGCGTGTATCAGGTGACCAGCCAGGGCAAGAAGCTGTTGCTGTTGGGGG
Organism: Serratia sp. PGPR-27; assembly: GCF_022678525.1. Taxonomy (NCBI): domain Bacteria; kingdom Pseudomonadati; phylum Pseudomonadota; class Gammaproteobacteria; order Enterobacterales; family Yersiniaceae; genus Serratia; species Serratia sp. PGPR-27. The sequence goes on from NZ_JALBYS010000006.1 coordinate 26,692, forward strand.
ATCTGATCCACGTGGCGGCGGTGCAGTTGCCGCATCCTAAGGTGGCTATCAGCTTTGACAGCGACGCCAAGGCGGCGGTCGCTCAGCGGCTGCGGATATTTGGCAACAGCGCGCGGCAGAGCGAGCTGGTGGGTGGCGCACACCTGTCGTTCCCGGGGTTGGGGTATTTGAACCGCCAGGGCGACGGTTACACCTGGGTGCCATTGAACTACGGCGCGCTGTAATGGAGATGGCCGCCCAACGGGCGGCCATCGTAAGCGCCTTGGGGACATTGTTCGATAATTTGGGATGATGATGCCAGAGAATCGGGGCTGATTCGCCGTGATAAACAGTGCATGATTAACGCTCTGCCCGTTGCTTTCTTTAAGGATCTCCCGATGAACCAGAAAACGCCTCCTGTCGCCATCGTCACCGGCGCATCCCGTGGCATCGGCGCGGCCATCGCCGAGCGTCTGGCCGCCGATGGCTTTACCGTCATCATCAACTATTCAGGCAATCCGGCGCCGGCCGATGAGCTGGTGGGCAAGATAGAACAGCGCGGCGGCCGCGCCTTGAGCGTCAAGGCCGACGTCAGCGATGCGTCTGCGGTCGTCCGGCTGTTCGACAGTGCTGAACAGGCGTTTGGCGGCGTCGACGTGCTGGTCAATAACGCCGGAGTGATCGCGCTGGCGCCGATAGCGGACATGAAGGATGAAGACGTGGATCGCCTGCTCGACATCAACCTGAAAGGCAGCTTCAATGCGATGCGCGAGGCGGCGAAGCGCCTGCGCGACAATGGCCGCATCATCAACTTCTCCTCCAGCGTGGTGGGGTTGCTGCAGCCGGGTTACGGCATGTATGCCGCCAGCAAGGCGGCGATCGAAGCGCTGACCAGCGTGCTGGCGAAAGAGCTGCGCGGCCGCAACATCACGGTGAACGCCGTCGCGCCGGGGCCGACCGCCACCGGCTTGTTCCTCGACGGCAAAACCCCGGAGCTTATCGAGCGGCTGGCGAAGATGGCGCCGCTGGAGCGCCTGGGCACGCCGGAGGATATCGCCGCGGCGGTGGCTTTCCTCGCCGGGGCCGACGGCGGCTGGATCAATGGCCAAACCCTGCGCGCCAACGGCGGCATCATCTGATTGGCGACGCGCCGCCGCCGGATCGGGTATCCTGTGGCGGAACATATCACATCAAGGGCAACGTATGGCGGGCCACACTCAGCAATCCTATCCTGGCGTCAGATCGCCCTGCGTCAGCCTGTGCCGGATCGACGACGAAACCCAGCAGTGCCGCGGATGCCGGCGCACGCGGGCGGAGATCGCCGCCTGGCCGACCGCCAGCGACGCGGAAAAACGCGCCATCTGGCGGCGGCTTGAGCTGCGTGCGGAATTCAAGCAAAACACATAGTCGCGAGAGCACGACACGCCGCACTCCCGTGAAGGTTTATTCCTGATACGGCTAGCCAGCCTCAGAAATCCCAGTCCTCATCCTCGGTGTTGACCGCCTTGCCGATGACGTAGGACGACCCTGAGCCGGAGAAGAAGTCGTGGTTTTCGTCGGCGTTCGGCGACAGCGCCGACAGGATCGCCGGGTTGACCTCCGCCATCGCCGGTGGGAACAGCGCTTCATACCCGAGGTTCATCAGCGCCTTGTTGGCGTTGTAGTGCAGGAAGGTCTTCACGTCTTCCGTCCAGCCGACGCCGTCGTACAGCTCCTCGGTGTAACGCACCTCGTTGTCGTACAGATCCTGCAGCAGATCGAAGGCGAAGTTTTTCACCTGTTGGCGCCGTGCAGCGTCCACTTTCTCCAGCCCTTTCTGGAACTTATAGCCGATATAGTAGCCGTGCACCGCCTCGTCGCGAATGATCAGACGGATCAGATCGGCGGTGTTGGTCAGCTTGGCGCGGCTGGACCAGTACATCGGCAGGTAAAAGCCCGAATAGAACAGGAACGACTCGAGGAAGACGCTGGCGACTTTTTTCAGCAGCGGATCGTCGCTGCGGTAGTGCGCCAGAATGATGCCGGCTTTCTTCTGCAGCGCGCGGTTTTCCTCGCTCCAGCGATAGGCGTCATCCACGTCCGGCGTTTGGCACAGGGTGGAGAAGATTGAGCTGTAAGAGCGGGCGTGCACCGCCTCCATAAAACTGATGTTGGAGTACACCGCCTCTTCGTGCGGCGTCAGCGCATCGGCGATCAGGGCCGGCGCGCCGACGGTGTTCTGGATGGTGTCCAGCAGCGTCAGCCCGGTGAACACCCGAATGGTCAGCTGCTGCTCCTTCGGCGTCAGCGTGGCCCAGGAGGGGATATCGTTGGACAGCGGCACCTTCTCCGGCAGCCAGAAGTTGGAGGTCAGACGGTTCCACACCTCCAGATCCTTGTCGTCTTCGATGATGTTCCAGTTGATGGCGCGCACCAGCGGCGCCGATGTTACGGTCGTCATAAGTTGCCTCACAGCGAGCAGGACACGCAGCCCTGCACCTCGGTGCCTTCCAGCGCCATCTGGCGCAGGCGGATGTAGTAAATGGTCTTGATGCCTTTGCGCCAGGCGTAGATCTGCGCGCGGTTGATGTCGCGGGTAGTGGCGGTATCGCGGAAGAACAACGTCAGCGACAGCCCCTGATCGACGTGTTGCGTGGCGGCGGCATAGGTATCGATGATTTTCTCCGGGCCAATCTCGTAGGCATCCTGGTAATACGCCAGGTTGTCGTTGGTCATGTAAGGCGCCGGGTAGTAAACGCGGCCGATCTTGCCTTCCTTGCGGATCTCGATGCGCGAAACGATCGGATGAATGCTGGAGGTGGCGTTGTTGATGTACGAGATGGAGCCGGTCGGCGGCACCGCCTGCAGGTTCTGGTTGTACAGCCCGTGCATCATCACCGACTGGCGCAGCGCGCGCCACTCGTCGCGCCCCGGAATGGCGATGCCGGCGGCGGCGAACAGTTCGCGCACCCGCTCGGTCTGCGGCAGCCAGTCGCGCTCGGTGTATTTGTCAAAGTACTCGCCGCTGGCATAGCGAGAGTGCTCAAAGCCGTCAAAGGCGCCGCCGCGCTCGATCGCCAGCCGGTTAGAGGCGCGGATGGCGTGATAGGCCACGGTATAGAAATAGAGATTGGTGAAGTCGATGCCTTCTTCCGAGCCGTAGAAGATACGCTCGCGCGCCAGGTAACCGTGCAGGTTCATCTGACCGAGACCGATGGCGCGGGCGCTGCGGTTGCCTTCGGCGATCGACGGCACCGAGCGGATGTCGCTCATGTCGGCCACCGCGGTCAGCGCGCGGATCGCGGTCTCGATCGCTTTGCCGAAGTCCGGTGCGTCCATGGTTTTGGCGATGTTCAGCGAGCCGAGGTTGCAGGAGATGTCCTTGCCGATGCGATCGTAGCTCAGATCTTCATGATACGTACTGGCGCGGTTGACCTGCAGGATCTCCGAACACAGGTTGCTCATGTTGATGCGACCGGCGATCGGGTTCTCCCGGTTGACCGTGTCCTCGAACATGACATACGGGTAGCCGGATTCGAACTGGATCTCCGCCAGCACCTGGAAGAATTCGCGCGCATTGATGCGCGACTTGCGGATGCGCTTGTCGTCCACCATCTCGCGGTACTTCTCGCTGACGGCAATCTCCGAAAACGGCACGCCATACACCCGCTCGACGTCGTAGGGCGAGAACAGGTACATCTCCTCGTTGTTCTTCGCCAGCTCAAAGGTGATATCCGGGATCACCACCCCCAGCGACAGCGTTTTGATGCGGATCTTCTCGTCGGCGTTTTCCCGCTTGGTGTCGAGAAAACGCAGAATGTCCGGGTGGTGGGCGTTGAGATATACCGCGCCGGCTCCCTGGCGTGCGCCGAGCTGGTTGGCGTAGGAGAAGGCATCTTCGAGCATTTTCATGATCGGAATGACGCCGGAAGACTGGTTCTCGATGCGCTTGATCGGCGCGCCCACTTCGCGAATATTGCTCAGCAGGAAGGCCACGCCGCCGCCGCGTTTCGACAGCTGCAGCGCGGAGTTCACCGCCCGGCCGATCGATTCCATATTGTCTTCGATGCGTAGCAGGAAGCAGGAGACCAGTTCGCCGCGCTGGCGTTTGCCGCAGTTGAGGAAGGTCGGCGTGGCCGGCTGGAAGCGGCCCGAAATCATCTCCTCCACCAGATCCTGCGCCAGGGCGGTATCGCCCGCCGCCAGCGTCATCGCCACCATGCACACCCGATCTTCGTAGCGTTCCAGATAGCGCTTGCCGTCGAAGGTTTTGAGCGTATAGCTGGTGTAGTACTTGAAGGCGCCGAGGAAGGTCTCGAAGCGGAATTTTTTGGCGTAGGCCTGCTGGAACAGCTGCTTGATAAACGGGAACTCGTACTGCGCCAGCACCTGCGGCTCGTAGTAGCCTTCTTCCACCAGATAGCGCAGCTTTTCCTCCAGGTTATGGAAGAACACGGTGTTTTGGTTGACGTGCTGCAGGAAGTAGTGCCGCGCCGCCAGCCGATCCTTGTCGAACTGGATCCGGCCTTCCGCATCGTAAAGATTGAGCATCGCGTTGAGCGAATGGTAATCCAGCGCGCCCGTCTCGGGCCTGGTCAGTTCTGTCGTTGCCAAAATGCGGTTACTCCCTGTCGAACGTTTTCAACGTCTTGCGCGGTGCCGAGCAGCTCGAAGCGGTACAAAAAAGGCACCTGGCATTTTTTGGCGATGATGTCGCCGGCGATGCCGTACGCTGCGCCGAAGTTGGTGTTCCCGGCGGCGATGACGCCGCGCAGGTATGAACGGTTTTGCGGAACGTTGAGAAAGCGGATCACCTGGATCGGCACCGCGCCGACGGCGCTGCCGCCGCCATAGCTGGGCACGATCAAGATATAGGGTTGTTCCATCAGCAATTTGCTGCGGGCGCCGGCGATCGGAATGCGGATCGCCGGCAGGCCCAGTTTCTCAACGAATCGGTGGGTGTTCTCCGAACTGCTGGAGAAATAGACCAGCGGATTCATCGTCGAGCCTCAGCAGGTGAGCGCCAGCGCGCCGATTTTGTCCGGCCGGAAACCGGACCAGTGATCGTCACCGGCGATAATCACCGGAACCTGCTGATAACCCAATGATTTAACGTGGTTCAGCGCCTGCTGATCCTGGGTGAGATCGATCACCTGATAATCAATCCCCTGCTTATCAAATGCGCGATAGGTGGCGTTGCACTGGACACAGTCCGGCTTACTGTAAATAATAATGCTCATGATTCGCATTTACCTTTAGACTGAAGGAAAGGCGGACAAGTCAGATAACGGAGCATCGTTCCTGGCGTTTCTGACGGCGTTATCAACCGAACGACATTCCCTGCGGCTGACCTATAAAATACTATATGTTGATATTTGTTTTATCAACCACGCTATATATGGTGTTTTGTGGGGTTAAGTGCGCAGACCGCGTCGGAGCTGGGAAGGCGAGGGGAAAATTTTTTTTCGGGTGGGAAATTCCCCCCTCTCAGAGAAGAGGGGGAGGCGAACGCATTATTGGCGCATGCTGACGGCCAGCCGGTTGAAGGCGTTCATGATGCTGATGGCGAAGGTCAGATCGGCGATCTCGGTATCGCTGAAGTGCGCTTTCAGCGCCTCAAAAGCGCTGTCCGGCGCGCCGGTGGCGGCGATCAGCGTCACCGACTCGGCCCATTCCAGCGCGGCGCGTTCGCGCTCGCTGAACTCATGGCTGACGCGCCAGCCCGCCAGCGTATCGAGTTTGGCGTGGCTGAAGCCGCTTTCGCGCAGCGCTTTACCGTGCATGTCCAGGCAGTAGGCGCAGCCGTTGATCTGCGAAACGCGCATAAACATCAACTCGATGGTCGCTTTGTCCAGAGCGCCTTTCTCCAGCGCCATCAGCGCGCTCACCATATTTTTGTACGGGGCGGGCGCCAGCTCGGCGTAATTCAAACGTTGCTTAATCATGGTCAACCTCAATCGATAGTAACGAAATCATGGCGCTACTTTAGCGGCCTTATGGTCTATGCTATAGGGCCATAAAATGATTATTTAACCGGGCCATGATGCCAACTTTCCTGACCTCGCTGCGTTTGGACAGCCGTCTCGCCGAACCGCTGTACCGGCAGATTTATCTGCGAATCAAAGACGCCATCGCCCAGGGCAACCTGGCGGCGGGCAGCCGGCTGCCTTCGGTACGCGGGTTGGCTAGCGATCTTGGCGTGGCGCGCGCCACGGTGGAAAGCGCCTATGCTCAACTGATCGCCGAAGGTTTTTTGCAGAGCCGGGGGCAGGCAGGCACCTATGTCTCGCCGCAGTTGCCGCCCATGCAGGGGGCGGCGTCCGCTGCACCGCCGTTGCCGGCGGTGGCGCCCGATCCGCTGCAGCCGCAGGGCATGCTGCAGCCTTTCCAACTGGGCGTGCCGGCGCTGGATGCGTTTCCACGTGCGCTGTGGCAGCGCATTGTCGCCCGCCAGCTGCGCGGTTCTACGGTGGCTTCCCTGGCGCTGCCGCCGGCCGGCGGCCTGCCTGAACTGCGTGAGGCGATCGCCCATTATCTGCATTTGTCGCGCGGCATCAGCTGCCAGCCGGAGCAGATTTTCCTCTGCGCCGGCTACCCGGCGCTGTTGGACTGGGTGGTGGAGACGCTGTTGCACGCCGGTGACGCGGTATGGATCGAAGATCCCGGTTATCCGGTTACGCGCCCGCTGCTGCGGGCCGCCGGCGTGAGGCCGGTCGCCGTGCCGGTGGATGAACAGGGAATGGACGTGGCCGCCGGTATCCTGACGGAGCCCGAGGCGCGGCTGGCGGTGGTCACGCCGACTCATCAGAGCCCGCTCGGCGTCTCGCTCAGCCTGGCGCGGCGGATGGCGCTGCTCGACTGGGCGCAGCAGCGCGGGGCCTGGATCCTCGAGGATGACTACGACAGCGAGTTTCGCTATCACGGGCGACCATTGCCGCCGCTGAAAAGCCTCGATGTTCAGGGGCGGGTGCTGTACGCCGGCACTTTCAGCAAAACGCTGTTCCCGGCGCTGCGCATGGCTTATCTGGTGGTGCCCGCCGGTCTGACGGCGGCATTCGCGCGCAGCAGCCGGCTGCGCGGCTGCGGCTGCCCGCCGCTGCTGCAGGCAAGCGTGGCGGATTTCATCCGCCAAGGGCATTTCTACCGCCACCTGAAACGCATGCGGCCGCTGTACCGCCAGCGTCGCGAGTGGTTGACGCAGGCGCTGGAACGGCAGCTGGGGGCCTGGCTGACGGTGGTGCCGCAGCAGGGCGGCATTCAGCTGTTGGCTCGGCTGCATCACGGGCTGGCGGATGCGCCGTTGGCGGCGAAAGCGTGGCGGCAGGGGCTGGCGGCGCAGGCGTTGTCGGATTGGCAAATCGATCGTCCGGCGGGGCAGGGGTTACTGTTGGGGTTCGCCAATTTCAGCCGGCGAGAGGAGGCGGAGCGGGCGGTGCAGGGGCTAGCGCAGCTGTTTAAACACGCAAATTAAACGGCCCGCGATTTCCGCGGGCCAGACGCACATCTGTTTTATCTTTATGACTGCAGGGGTGTTAACGCCGGGCCAGCAGCACGCCGAGCACGATGCCGACGGCGGCACCGATCCCTACGCCCTGCCAAGGTTTGTCACGCACATAGCTGTCGGCTTGATCGACCGCGTCGCGCGCATGCTGTGTCAGACTGGTGGAGCCATTGAACCGCGCCCGGGCGTCGCGCAACACGCCTTTCGCCTTGCTGTGCAGCTCTTTCAGTTCCTCTTTGGTCTTGTCACCGGACTCGCGCAACACTTCATCCAGCGTATCGGCCAACAGAGTGACGTCCTGATCGATGTCGCGTTCTGTTCTTTCCGCTTTCTTAAACATTCAGCTCTCCATTTCGACACATGTCTTTTAAGTGTAGACCATGTCGAGATTTGCGTGGCCGATCACGGAAAAAAACCGCCGTCACGCAGGTGTTTGCCGGCGCCTGGGCTTTGTACATTTGGTTACTCGGCGAAACCAATCACTCACGGAAGCGGCGGTTTGATTCCACTAGTATCTGTTTCAACGGCTCCACCGGAGCTTACCGAAACAACACTCTGAGGATTTAAAGATGAAAAAAGTATTAGCGCTGATCGTTGCTGCCACTATGGGTCTGTCTTCTGTTGCTTTCGCTGCTGATACTGCAGCTACTGCTCCGGCTACCACCACCGCGCCAGCTGCGACCACCACTACCGCTGCGCCAGCGGCGGCTGCTGAAAAAGCGCCAGCTAAAGCGACGCACCACAAGAAAGCCAAGCACCACAAAAAAGCGCCAGCCCAGAAAGCTCAGGCCGCTAAAAAGCACCACAAAAAAGCGCCGGCTCAGAAAGCCCAGGCAGCTAAAAAGCACCACAAAAAAGCGCCAGTGCAGAAAGCTCAGGCCGCTAAAAAACACCACAAAAAAGCCGGTAAAAAAGCGTAATTAAGTGATGTTTGCGGAACCGAAAGGTTCCGCACGCTCCAGTCCGTACTCCAGACACCCGGTTCTTCCGGGTGTCTTCTTTTGAGGCGACGCACGATGATCAATCGCTATCTGTTTGAAGTCATTTTCAGCGCGGTAACCCTGTGCGGGGTGATCGTCGGCTGGGAACTGTTTTTGGCCGGCAGCTTTTTGTGATCATTGCGCCGCGGCGGTTTCATGCAAATGCCGCCAGCCGAGCGCGTTGCGCTGGCGTTCAAACACCACCGTGGAGTAGCGCAGCGTGGCGCTTTGTCCCGGCAGACTCTGTTTTTCCCGGTAGCTGACTACCGCACCCGTCGGCCATTCGGCCACCAGCTTCATCTCTTCTATCTCGATTTCCAGACCCGGTTTGGCGGCGCGATGCGCGCGGAAAAAAGCGCACAGCGCGGTGAAATCCAGCGTGGCGCCGTTCAGCGCGATCATGCTGAAATCCGGCGTAAAGCGCGCCAGCAGCGCCTGCTCCTCTCCGGCGCCTTTGCCCAGCCAGCGTTCAATGGCGATGTGGGCGTCGATCACTTCGGTAAAATACGGGTTCATAAAGCATCCTGTTGAGCGTTGAGTTGGCGCACGATGGCGCGGTTGGCGAGGCGCAGACACAGCAACAGCGGGATAAGTGTGCTGGCGCCCGCCAGAATGAAGCAGGTTCGGTAAGCCGCCGCGGGCGGCAACACGGCCAGCAGCAGATTCAGCAGCAGACTGAGCAGCGCCACGCCGAGGCAAAAACTGAGCTGGCGGTTGATATTCCACAGTGCGCTGGCGTCCGCCAATTGGCCGTCGGGGATCTGCAGAAACGCGCTGCTCTGCGCGGTGCTGCTGCACAGGCTGCCGCCGAACCCCATCAGGGCGAAGGCGGCGATCTGCCACGCGTGCTGCCCGGCCTGATCGATCTGCGCCAGCGTCAGCATGCCGGCGCCTTGCAACAGACAGCCGGCGATCAGCAGCGGCCGCGGGCCGAGGCGATTAAAGCTTTTGCCGGTCAGCGTGATGGCCAGGAACGACGCCAGCGCCCAGGGCAGCATCAGGCCGCCGACCTGCGCGGCGGGCATCCCCAGCTGGTTTTGCAAATACAGCATCGCCACCAGGCTGACGCCGATGAACAGGCCGGGAATGCACAAATAAACCGCCATGGCGTTGCGCAGCAGCGGATCGCCGACCAGCCGCAGGTTCAGCAGCGGCTGCGGGGTGCGCAGGCTATGGCGCAGATAATAGGCCAGCACCAGCAGGCCGGCGGCCAGCAGCGCCGCGCCGGAAACCTGATGACCGGCTTCGCTCAGCCGGGTCAGGCCGAGCAGCAGCAGCGTCAGCGCCGCGCAGGCGCTCAGTAATCCAGTCGCGTCGAGCGGTTTGCGCGCCGCCGTCGGCGTTTCCGCACGTAGCCACAACGCCGCCAGTGCCAGGGCCAGGGCCGCCAGCGGCAGGTTGGCGAAAAACACCCAGCGCCAGTCCAACCGATCGACGAGCCAGCCGCCCAGCGCCGGTGACAGCGCCGGCGCCAGCAGCCCGACCAACATGATGGCGGCCGACAGCCCGGCGCGTTCATGGCTGCGGTACAGCTGATAGGTCAGCGTCTGGCCGATGGGGATCAGCAAGCCGCCGCCCATGCCCTGCAGGGTGCGCCAGCCGATCAGCGCGCCGATGCTGTCGGCGTTGCCCGCGCCGAGGGTGGCCAGCATGAACAGCGCCAGGGAGAGCAGAAACACCCGCCGCCCGCCGATGCGCTGCGCCAGCCAGGCGCTGAGCGGGATCACCAGCGTCAGGCCGAGAATATAGCCGTTGCTGACCCACGCCAGCTGGCTGACCGATGCTCGCATCGCCTGGCCGATGGCGGGGTAGGCGACGTTGGCGATAAACATATTGATCAAATCGACGAAAAAGCCGAGCAGATAGACGATTGCCACTTTGCTGCGATAAGACATGGTGCCTCCGGTTGAAGGCGGGCAGTGTAGCGGGGGGAAAAGTGCGGATAAATCGGCGGCGGGCGATTACACTGTCAAAATCATTTTGACAATAAGGGCGGCGAAATGCTGAATTTGCAGCGCCTGGCGATCTTCGCGGCGGTGGTGGAGGCGGGCAGCTTTACCGCAGCAGCGGTGGCGCTGGGGCAAACCAAGGCGGTGGTGAGCTTTAACGTCAAGCAGCTGGAGAATGAGCTGGGGGTGTCACTGCTGGTGCGCAGCACCCGCCGATTATCGCTGACCGATGCCGGCGAACGCTTCTACCAGCGCAGCCTGCAGTTGTTGCAGGAGGCGGAGAACGTGCTCGACGACGTGCGCCGCGATCATCACGGGCTGAGCGGCGTGCTGCGCATCACCAGCACGCCGGAGTACGGCGCGCAGGTGGTGGCGCCGGCGCTGGCGGCGTTTTCGCGCCAGCATCCGCGCCTGCGCATCCAGCATGTGTCTTCTTCTTATCATGCCGATCTGATCTCGGAGCGCTTCGACGTGGCGATCCGTCTGGGCCAGCTGGCGGATTCCAGCCACCGCGCGGCCTTGATCGACAGCTTCGCCATTTTTCCGGTGGCGGCGCCGGATTATCTGGCCGACCGGCCGATGCATTCGCTGACGGATCTGGCGCAGGCGCAGTGGATCGCCCACAGCCGGCTCAGTTCGCCCCTCAGCTGGCAGGTGGTCACGCCGCAGCGCGAAGCGGTGCTGTTCAAGGTGGCGGACGCCGCCACGCTTACCGGCGACAGCGCCGCGGCATTGCTGGCGTTCGCCCTGCATGGCGCCGGGGTGGCGTTGCTGCCGGCGTGGCTGGCGCAGCCCGAGATCGACGCCGGCAGGCTGCAGCGGTTGCTGCCGGATCACCGTTTCCCCGAGCAGAGCATCTATGCGCTCTACCCGAATACCCGCCATGTGCCGGAGAAGGTGCGGGCGTTTATCGATTTTCTGCGCGCGCGGGTGGCGGCAAAATCGTTAGCGAAATAATAATTCGTTATCACTCTCTCATTTATCATCAAATCTCATCGGGGTATGCTGGAGGGCTTCGTCTACCCCGTCCGATGCGAGCCACCTTCGATGACCGCAGAAAATAACTTCCAGCTGAACCGACGCATTCTGTCCGTGGTGATGTTCACCTTCGTCTGCTACCTGACCATCGGCCTGCCGCTGGCGGTGCTGCCGGGATTTGTGCATGACCACCTGGGCTACAACTCGGTGTTGGCGGGCCTTATCATCAGTGCGCAATACTTCGCCACGCTGTTCAGCCGTCCGCATGCCGGGCGCTACGCCGATCAGCTGGGGCCGAAGAAGGTGGTGCTGTTCGGCCTGACGTGCTGCGGCGCCAGCGGGCTGTTTTACGCGCTGGCGTTTGGCGTTGACGGTTATCCGTGGCTCAGCCTGCTGCTGCTGTGCGTGGGGCGGGTGTTTCTCGGCGTCGGCGAAAGCTTCGCCAGCACCGGTTCCACGCTGTGGGGCATCGGCCGGGTCGGGGCGATGCACACCGCACGGGTGATTTCCTGGAACGGCGTCGCCACCTACGGGGCGATGGCGGCTGGCGCGCCGCTCGGCGTGTACCTGAATCAGCAGTGGGGCTTGGCCGGGGTGGCGGCGCTGATCGTGCTGGCGGTCGCGGTGGCGCTGCTGTTGGCGAGCGGCAAGCCGGACGTCTCGATCGCCGCCGGGCAGCGCATCGCCTTCAGCGCGGTGTTCGGCCGCATCTGGGCCTATGGTCTCGGGCTGGCGATGGGCACCGTCGGCTTCGGCGTCATCGCCACGTTCATCACCCTTTACTACGCCGACAAGGGCTGGAGCGGCGCGGCGTTTTCGCTGACGCTGTTCAGCTGCGCCTTCGTCGGCATCCGCCTGATCTTCAGCAACGTCATCAACCGCCACGGCGGGTTGAAGGTGACGCTGGCGTCGTTTCTGGTCGAGATCGTCGGGCTGCTGTTGATCTGGCAGGCCGGCGAACCCTGGATAGTGCAAACAGGCGCGTTGCTGGCCGGCGCCGGTTTTTCGCTGGTGTTCCCGGCGCTGGGCGTTGAGGCGGTGAAACAGGTGCCGCCGCAGAACCAGGGCACGGCGCTCGGCACTTATTCGGCGTTCCTCGACCTGGCGTTGGGCATCACCGGCCCGCTGGCCGGGCTGCTGATTGGGCAAGCGGGCGTGCCGTCGATCTATCTGGCGGCGGCGCTGCTGGTGGCGATCGGGGTGCTGCTCACCCTGCGCCTGCTGCAGCGCAGCCGGCGCTGATTCAGGAATAGTCCGAAACCCGGATTCCTCCCCAGAAAATCGTTGTTTCGGTGAATGATTACGGTAAGGTCGCTCAGCGGTCCAGAATGAGAGGAGGAATCGATGTATTTACGGCCGGATGAAGTGGCTAAAGTGTTGGAGAATACCGGCTTTGAGCGTGATTATGTCACCGATCAGGCCTATGGCTACCGCAAGGGTACGCATTATGTGTATGTGAATCGCGAAGCGCGGATGGGCAGAACCGCATTGGTGATCCACCCGGCGTTGAAAGAGAGAAGCGTGCATTTCGCCACGCCGACCTCGCCGGTGCGCACCAGCGAGCAGTATCTGGAGTTTCCCCTGGATTTAAGCAGCGACGCCCCGAACCTGCGTTACGGCATCGCACACGGCTTCAGCTCGCGCGAAGCGCTGTCGCGCTACCTCTACAGCATGTTCCTGTAATCGGTCCCCCGCCCGGGGGACGCGATCAGCCGTGGGCCAACGCTTCGCGGTTGAAACGCTCATTGTAGGCGCGGCGGAACTGCGCCAGTTCAAATGCATCGATATCCAGCTCGGCGAAGTAAAACAGCGCCGCTTCGGTGTGCTCGGCGTGCAGCTCCGGCGACAGCCCGGCGCGCAGCAGCACGTCGCGCCACAGGGCAATCTGTTCGTCGTCCGCCTGTTTGATGAACGTCAGATAGATGAACAGCAGGTAAGCGGCCTGGTGCATCTCTTCGGTGTAGCCGTTGTTCAGCATGCGGATAAAGGTCTGGCTTTGGCGGCCGCCCATTTCCTGGATCATCGATTCGATCAGCATCGGTTTGACCCTCAGCAGATGGGCCAGCGAATCGATGGCTTTGCGGGTGTCGGACGTCAGAATGCGGTAACCGATAATAAATACGACGATCAGGACGGCGAGGATGATCCAGGTCATTTAGGCTTTATTACACTCTCAATACGCCAGAAGAGGGAGAGGCGCTGTGCGACAGCGCCCGCTATCAATGCTGTTCGCCGCTGAAATTACCGACCGCGCTCTGCTGGCGCAGATGGTGGTTAAAGGTGGCCGCGTCTTTGGCCAACGCGTCGAGATGGGCGCCAAGCATTTTGATCTGCTTGACCAGCGCATGTTGTTCCGGCACCGAACTGGCGGTGCTCAGTTTGCGCGCCAGTTGTTCATTCTGCGCCCGCAGCGCGGCTTCGCGCTGTTTGGCTTCTTCCAGCAGTTGCTGCAGCGCCTGGTAGCTCTGCTGCCATTCGCGGTGTTGCCGTTCGAAGCTGCTCTGCAACTCATTCATCGCATTTTGAAACTGGATTTCCAGCTCGCGCATTGTCATGGGCTCGATCCTTTGCGGCACTCAATGATGGCTTAGCAGTATAGCGAAAACTGCTCGCAAGCTCACCCGTTGACGACAAATGAGACACATGCCGCTGACAATTCCCGGCTTGCAACCGTGGCAAGGCGTCTTACAATCGACCCCATTCCCGGCCGTAAAGGCTGCCGTTCAAGAGAGGTGGAACATGAGCGAGCAGGAAAAAGACTTTTTTGAACAGGCGATGGCGGACGTGGTGCCGCTGGCGAACGGGCGGCAGACGTTGCACCTCCGGCCGCAGGAGACGGTGGACAAAAGCGCGCGGCGCGAAGCACAGCGGCTGCGGCAGGAAAACTTCCTCAGCACCGATTTTCTCGAGGTGATCCCCTGCGAACAGCCGCTGGAGTTCAAAGGGGAAGGCATTCAGCAGGGCGTGCTGGACAAGCTGCGCAACGGGCGTTACCCGCCGCAGGCGTCGCTGAACCTGCTGCGTCAGTCGGTCGAAGCCAGCCGGCAGGCGCTGTTTCGCTTCATCGTGCAGGCGGAGGCGCAAAACCTGCGTTCGCTGCTGATCGTGCATGGCCGCGGGCGGCAGAACGACAGCCATCCGAATATCGTGCGCAGTTACGTCGCCAAATGGCTGGCGCAGTTTGAACAGGTGCAGGCGTTTTGCCGCGCCTTACCGCGCGACGGCGGCGAGGGCGCCTGCTACGTCACGCTGCGTAAATCGGCGCAGGCCAGGGCGGAAAACTTTGAGCGCCACGCCAAGCGCAGCCGTTGAAAGGATTGCCGAAATAAAATGGCCGGCGAATATCGCCGGCCATCGATGAATTATTTATTAAATATTTTATAGTCCAGCGAATAACGGCCGGCGCCGGTCACCGCCAGTAACAGCAAACCACCAATGATGCTGATGTTTTTAAAGAAGTTGATTTCGTTGCCCATCATTTCCATACCGGTCATTTTCCAGAATGGATGGCCGATAAACGCGGTGCCCAAAACATAGAGGGCGAAAATGACCGCGATAGGGCGAGTAAACAGGCCGAGAATAAGCGCGATGCCGAAAATAAACTCCACCACCACGGCAACGATCGCCGCCAAATAAGGCATCGGCGTGCCGTAACCTTCCATCGCCGTGACGGTCGCACCGAAGTTGACCAGTTTCATCCAACCGAAAATGATAAACAGAATCATCAGCAATATGCGGGACAGCAGAATTACGCCGTCTTTTGAGCTATCACCCATTTCGAACTCCTTAGCCACTGTCGGAATTATGTTGTCTTACTGTATAAAGATTAGAACAATTTACGTTTTTTTCTAGCGGCGACGGGCGGTTGCGTCACTTTTTTCGTTGAGCGAGATGCGTGGTGAAGCCGGCGACATTGCCTATACTTGAGCCTGGAGCAAAAACAATAAAACAGGCAATGTGAGGTCGTGATGGATGAGGAATTGACCGCCGCCGGTTACCGCCGTTATTCCGGTGATAAGATTGACGTTTATTTTAACAGTGCAGTTTGCCGCCATTCCGCCAACTGCGTGCATGGCAACGCGGCTATTTTTACCTTGAATCGCCGCCCGTGGATTATGCCGGACAATGCCGAGCCGGCCGAGGTGAAACGCGTTATCGACAGCTGCCCCAGCGGCGCACTGAAATATAGGGAGAAATCGTATGGATCATAAAATCTTGGCAGACGACAAGCGTTTTTATATCAATGATGAGCAAGGCAAGCTGATCGCCGAGATCTCTTTCGTGCCGAGCGGTGACAAGCTGACCATTATCGATCACACCTGGGTGGATGAGTCATTGAAGGGGCAGGGCGTCGGCAAAAAGCTGGTGGCGCTGGTGGTGGAGAAAATGCGCGCGGAGCAGCGCAAAATCATTCCGCTGTGCCCGTTCGCCAAGCATGAGTTTGATACCACGCCAGCCTATCAGGACATTCGCGCCTGAGGCGATAACGGGGCGCGGCGCGCGCCCCGAGCGTTCAGCAGACGCCGAAATCGCCGTCTTCGTGGTACAGCGCCACCTCGCTGGCCTGCACCTCCGTGCGCTGCTCTTTACCCAGTTCATTCCAGCTGCAAACCAGGGTTTCGCCGTCGATCGCCACCACGGTCATCTTTGGGCCGCCGGTGGTGCGTTGTACAAAATCACCGATATTGAATGCCATGCGTTCCTCCACAACAGATTAAACCTCACCTATTGATAACACAGAATGGCGCTACCGTTGGCAGATGTTTCGTTATGTATTAACTTATACAGCGATTATCACCAGGGAGAGCAGACTAACATGCCGGGATTATTGATGTTTTATGTGGGCGGTACGGCGCCGGGCGCCAATATTGAGTTGCACGACGTGCAGTTCGCGGCGGCGGATCGGCCGGATGAGGCGTATCCACTGCTGCGCGAAAAGTGGTTCGGCGATAAACGCAAGGTGCATGTCGACGGCTATGCGCGCATCGACTGGGCGGACGGTTACGACGTGAGCCTGGAGCCCGCGCCGTTCGCCGGTGAAGAGAGGCTGTTTTTCGTTAACGTGGGCGGTTACCGCAGCGATGAGCTGGCGGAACTGCACCAGTTCGGCCTGTTCGTGGCGCGCTCCGCCGACGAGGCGAAAGACAAAGCCAAACGAGTGCTGCTGACCGACAGCGCGCAGCAGCACAAGGATGACCTGGCCGAGGTGGATGACTGCCTGCTGCTGCAGGCGTTGCAGGGGTATCACGTTCATCTGCGGGCCAACCCGCACGGCAAACCGGCCCGGCCGCTGTGGCAGGGGTATCTGCCGATTGGTGAGTAACGTTGGGGGAAGGCGGCCTCCCCAAATTTGGCGGTGTTAATGGTGTACTGCAGGTGAATCAGGCAAGCATCAGGCGGGTTTGCGGGCGGCGAGAATGAAGATCATCGGGCGTTCCTGCTCTTCGTCCAGCGCCGGGGTAGCGGCGATTTGCTGCGCGCTGGGGCCCCATTCGTTCAAATGCTGGATGATAAATCCTTGCTGCGCCAGCGGGTTGATATAGCTGCCGAGCGTGCGGTGCTGCTTGATGACGCCTTCCGCCAGCCAGTTGGAGACGCGCTGGCCTTCCCGCTGGTAGCCGTTGACCGGCCAGGATTTCTGCCCGTTGCCGTCGGTCAGCCAGCCCTGCTGCGCCGGGGCGGTGTAGATCGGGTGCTCGGCGGTGAAGATGAACTGCCCACCGGGTTTCAGCGCGGCGTAAACCGTGGCGAACAGCGCGGCCAGATCCTCGAGGTAGTGCAGCGTCAGCGAGCTGTAGACCAGATCGTAACTTTCCGGCGGCAGCTGCAGCTGCGCCAAATCTTGCCGGCGGTACTCGATGCCCGCGTCGGCAGTCATCTCCCGCGCCTTGGCCAGCATCTTTTCCGAGACGTCCAGCCCCAGCACGCTGGCTGCGCCCTGTTCGCGCGCGCTGCGGCAAAACCAGCCGTAGCCGCAGCCGAGATCGACCACGCTTTTTCCCTGCAAGTCCGGCAGGATGCGGCGGATGGCGGGCCATTCCGGCGCGCCGTCCAGGCCGTGCTGCG
Source organism: Serratia sp. PGPR-27 (assembly GCF_022678525.1). Taxonomy (NCBI): domain Bacteria; kingdom Pseudomonadati; phylum Pseudomonadota; class Gammaproteobacteria; order Enterobacterales; family Yersiniaceae; genus Serratia; species Serratia sp. PGPR-27. The sequence goes on from NZ_JALBYS010000006.1 coordinate 44,124, forward strand.
AGCGGCTGAGCTGCGCGTAGCCGTCGAAGAAAGCCTGATTGTCATAGATGTTTTGCGTCATGATGACTCCTTGGGATGAATGACGGCGGCGGAATGCCGCTGCCATACTCTGCATATTGCTGCATAATTCTACGCTGACAACATGAATAACGGGAATGACGATGGACATGATTTCGGTGCGGCAAGCGCCCGAGCTGGCGCCGCGCGCCATTGCATATTTTCAGCGGCACTGGGCCACGGCAGAGACGCTGATGATGTATGAAGACGCTATCAACCGCAGCCTCGGCGCCGCCAACCCGCTGCCGCAGTGGTACCTGTTGATGGAAAATGACCAGATCCTCGGCTGTGCGGGGCTGATTACCAACGACTTTATCAGCCGCGGCGAGCTGTATCCCTGGCTGTGTGCGCTCTACGTAGAGGAAACGCAGCGCGGCCGGGGCTGTGGCGCCAAGCTGATTGAGCATGTGGCGGCGGAAACTCGCCGGTTGGGCTTCCCGCAGCTGCACCTGTGCACCGATCTGGAGGGTTACTACGAGCGCAGCGGTTTCGTTTATAACGGGCTTGGGTATCACCCCTGGGGCGAGGCCTCGCGGGTCTATTCGCGGGTGCTGTAAACAGATCCGCTGTTTACCAAGATTCAGCTTATTATCTGCAACGGAAAAAACGGCACGCGGAAAAGCGAGCCGTTTTTTCTTTGAATCTGAATTGGGAGCGTCTGACTGACGGTATATTATTCGCTATTGTATTGAAATTAATGAAAAGATTCATCTTGGTTATTTCATTTGAGCTTAATGCTTTGTTTATGTCATTAACTGACATCTGTGCTGGGTAATTATGCATAATTATCATGGGTGTTTGTCTGCTGTATTGTTGTTTTTTTTCTGCTCTCATGTCTTTTTATCTATTTTTACCTATTTTTTTTACCTTATGTTCTGAATTGTTGATGGTGTTTAGGTTTATATTTTAATCCCAGCTCTGGGACGCTAGATTAGCGCTTACTGTATCGGTGGCGAAAACGACGCGACTGAGCTGTACCTGGAAAAATAAATTGATGACTCTCTATTGAGAGAATGTTTTTCGCCTCCGCATTGGAATGAATAATTATTTATTTCGTCAATGGTTTGTGTGATTAAAAGGGTATGGACTAATGGGAACGGAAACCACACTGTGATGAAAAAGAGACTGTTGCAAAATAAATTATGGCCAATAAGCGTATTTAGCCTGTTGATGTTTTTTTCCGGTCAACTTATTGCCTCGCCTGCTGCTGAGTTGAAAGTGTCCGGGAAAATAAAGCATTCAGGATGCACCGTTATTGCCGGTAACGATGGCGTTTATGATTTTGGCACCGTGCGGGAAGGCCCCCGGGGGAAGGTACAGAGATTGCCGGCCTTGAAACAAACCTGGCAGGTGCGCTGTGAGGGCGATGCTTACCTGACGCTCATTCCGATGGATAACCGCTCTGCCAGCCGCAACGGGTCGGACCTGAGTCGTTTCGGGCTGGGTAATGCGTCCGATGGGAACTCCATTGGGTATTTTATGTTGGGCCTGTCTCGTTCCACGGTGAACAGTGTTCCGGCAGCTTTGCGCGCACATAATGCGGCCGGGACTTCACCAGGTAGCGAAGTGGCGTTGATTTCCGGTGAGCGTACCGATTGGTTGCTGGCGGATTCGACGCGAGCCTTTGGTCGTACTTATACCATGGATATTTCGGTGACGCCGGTTCTGGCTGCCGACATTCCCACTGCCGATAAAGTGGAGCTGGACGGTTCGGTAACGTTGAATTTTGTTTTTGGGCTCTGAATAAAGCAATAAATGCGCAGTGTCAAATTCATACATGGTTTTTACGCCTGTGCGGGTGAAGACAACGAATTTGATTGAGCAAGAGAGGATTTATCCTCGTTTAACATCCTGCCATCTTTTTTGAACAGGATAATATTAACTATGAGTATGGATATTCATGATGAAAAAAACAGTAATCTCTGCAAGCATCGCCGCAGTCTTGATGATGGCGAATCAGGTTTCTGCGGCATCTATGTCACCAGAGCTGAAGGTCAAAGGGCAAATGGCGGTACCGTCTTGTCAGGTATCCATTGTTAACGATGGCGTTTTCGATCTTGGCAAGCTGTCCAATGCGTTGGTGAGCTCCACGACAGCCACCGCGCTGGCTAAATCGCAAAAACAGTTGGTCGTTGACTGTGAAGCCGAAACCTTTCTGAATTTCACCGTGGTCGATAACCGCGAAGGCACTGCCAGCGTAACGGGCAGCGCCAACTTTGGCCTGGGTGGTGTCAATGGCTCCGGCAAACTCGGTTATTATAAAGTCAATGCCCTTAATGCCGCAGTTAACGGCGTTTCTTCAGCACTGTACAGCGTTCAGAAAGGCGCCACGACATTCTCTACCGTCAGTTCGGCCTATGTCGATAAAAACAACGTCACGGGTTGGGCAAAGTCGGGTAATGTTCAAAACAGCGGAAGACTCTTCTCCGTAATGCTGGAGGTTGAACCTTATTTGGCTTCTTCTAAAGACATGAACGGTCCTATTACCGATAGCGTAAAACTGGATGGATCTTCCACCCTTAATTTTGCGTACGGCATCTGAGTGCCTGAAAAAGTTATTTGGATTGTAGCGATATAAGGATGTCGACTAATGAATAAAATTGCGTTGCGCATGATGGTAGCTGCCACGCTGCTTGTTACCGGGGGGAGTTTGGCCGCCGGCCCGAGCGCGGAAATTAAAGTAGTGGGTGAACTGATAGCGCCGACCTGTGAGGTCAAACTCCCTAACGAGGGCATTTTCGATTATGGCAGCATCAGCCATACGAGAATCAGCAAGGACAAGCCGGTTAGCCTGGGAGTTAAAGGCGGCAGTACCATGGAGGTGAAATGCGATGCTGAAACACCGATGACTTTTAACGTTATCGACAACCGTCTGGGCAGCGCCAGTGAGACAGGAAAAACCTTTGGCCTCGGTAACGTCAATACTACCGGTAAGCTGGGGTTCTATTCGATTCAGGCCTATTTCCCTCAGATTGATGGGGTGACTGGCAGATTGTTCGTTACTTCAGACACGTCGATCACTTCACCTCAAACCGTGGTTAATCTTGAGCACGGTAAGCGTGTGGGTTGGGCCTCAGCTTCAGGCAATACGCTAGCTATCGGTAAAAACTTCACCGCTCAGCTGTTGGTTGAAGCCTTCCTGGCCAAAAGCGGCGATATGCACGGCGAGGTGAGTGAAGACGTTAGTCTGGATGGGTCTACCACGCTGGAGTTCGGCTTCGGGCTGTAATACCGGATAGATAGCGCAGGGGGAGCTCTCTCCCCCTTTTTCTGAATCTATCACTCCCTGAATTAACCCAGAGAAGATGACGTGTCTATCAGGCAAAGCGCATCGGCACTGCTGTTTCTGTTGGTCTGGCCGATGACGAAAACTGCTGCCTCCGGATTCGATGTCAAAACCCTGGCGCAACTGGGGTATAACGCGGACATCGCTGCCTTTTTCAATACCGCTCGGTTTTTGCCGGGCGTACACCGGGTGATGCTGGAGGTCAACGCGGCGCAGCGCTACCAGGAGGAGGTGCGCTTCGACTCTGAAGGTGAGTTATGCCTGGATGAACGGCTAGCACAGACGCTGCGTTTACGGGTTGCGTCGCCTCCAGGCCGCTGCGAACGTCTTGAGACGTATTGGCCGCAGGCGGTGGTGAGGGTATTTCCCGGCGCCTTTCGGGTGGAAATAACCCTGCCGGAGGTGGCGTTCGACCCGGATAAATTGCGTACCGAGCAGTCAGGTGGCCATGCGCTGCTGCTGAACTACGATCTTTACGCCAACCGCCGCCAGGGGCGCTACGGCAATCAGCAGACGCTGCAGGCGATGCTGGAGCCGGGCATCAACCTCAGCAACTGGGTACTGCGCAACCGTTCGAGCTACAGCAACGACGAGAACGGTAGCCGGCTCGAGGTGTACGAAACCTCGGCGAGCAAAGATTTTCCTGGCTGGGGTGCGTTTGTGCAGCTCGGCGAATTCAGTGCCGGCGGCGTACTAAGTGGTAACGTGCCGCTGAGCGGTGGGCAACTGGCGTCCGTGGATATCGGAGGACACAACGCTGCACTGACAGTGCCGCTGCAGGGCAGCGTTGTGAACCCGGCGACGTTAGAGGTCAAACAGCACGGGCAACTGATATTCCGCACCCTGCTACCAGCCGGGCCGTTTTCGCTGAGCGAGTTGGGGCCGGTGATGGCCGGGGTGGAGGCAGAGGTCACCGTTATCGAAACCGACGGGCGGCGGCAACGCTTTACGGTCACGCCCGATACAGGCGATCCAGCGGATCGCTCGGGCGGCTATCGTTTGGCGGCAGGGCGTTATCAGCCCTACGGGGGCGACCATTATGGGACATCGCCGCCAGCGCTGCTGCTGGGGGAGAAGGCGTTCCGTCTCGGCCAGGGGCAGATAACGGTGGGCGGTTTGTTGGCTCATACCTATAAACGACTGGGCTGGCAGGGCAGTTTGGGAGACGACGGCGGCAACTGGTTATCGGGCAGTGCTATTTTCACCCGTGGCCGGCAGCCTGGCGCGCAGCTGGAGACCCAAGGGCAGGTGGCTATGGGGCGGAGTCTGGCGCTGTCTCTGTCGTCACAGTACCGCACGGAAGGCTTCCGGGAGGCGGACGAAGGGCTGCTAAACCCGTCCTCAGTAGAGGCAGAGACGGCACGGTTGCGCTACAGCGGCGGGCTGGCACTTTCCTGGCGAGCCCTGAACGCCGGCGTGCTGGCTTACTCACTGTCGCATGAACGCTATTACCGCGGCAGCCGGCGCAGCTGGACGCATGCACTGGCATATGGTGCGAGCCTGGGGCGGGCGACGTTAAGCGTTAACCTACAGTCTTCCGCTTATGATCGTGCTGCGGTCTATGCCGGGTTGAGTCTGCCTTGGGGGGCGGGCAGCGTTAGCAGCCGGTTGCAGGCGCGGCGTAACAAGCAAATGACGTTGGGCGGCAGTTGGCAGGGGCCGTTGAGCGAACGGCTCAATGGCTATCTGGACGTGACGCGGGACGCGGACGGTGACTATCAGAGCGCCGGCAACCTGAACGGCGAGACGCCCTATACCCGGCTTGGGTTGGGCGCCTCGCGCAGCGGGCAAGGTAGCACATCGCTGTCGCTGTCGTCGTCGGGAGGGCTGGGGGTGGCCAACGGCACCTGGGTGACGTCGCCGCAGCGCATCGGCGACACCTTCGCGGTGATGAAGGTGCCAGGACAGTCCGGTGTGAAAATATCGGGCAGCGGCAATGGCGTCACGGATTTCGCCGGTGACGCGCTGCTGCCGGTGCTGATGCCCTACATGCCGCTGCGTGCTCAGGTCGATACGTTGTCGCTACCGCTGAACCTACGGCTGGACAGCACGGATGCGGCGCTTGAGCTGGCACGCGGCACTGTGGCGGAGCGGCGTTTTCGGGTGACCGAAGTGCGCCAGCTGCTGCTGACCCTGCGGGATGAGAGCGGCGCGCTGCTGCCGACCGGGGCGTCGGTGCACGACGAGCGGGGGCAGCTGCTGGGCACGCTGATAGGCGAGGGTAACCTGATGCTGGTGAACGACGATATCGGCAAGGCGCTGCGGGTGCGGCGTCTGAACATGAACGAATGCGTGGTGAGTTACGCGGTGCCGGCGGCGTTCGACCCGTCGGTGTTGTACGAAGAGGGCGATGGCGTCTGCCGTGCGGCGGGCGGCTCGTCCGATAATGGATGAGAAGAGAGGAGCAATCATGACGATAAAACGGAGACTGGCGCAACTGCTGGGCGGGCTGTGGTTGACGCTGGGGCTGGCGCATTCCGCCGGGGCGTCGTTTCAGCTGGAGAGCATGGGCATCGTGCTGGAGGAGAACCCGGGGCGGGTGAGCTTCAGCATCAGGAACAGCTCGTCGGAGCCGATATTGCTGGCGACGAAGGTGGAGGATTTGGATGGCAAAGGGTTCAGCAAGGCGGTGCTGCTGTCGCCGCCGATAGCGCGCATCGAGGCGGGGCAGAGCCAGCAGGTGAACTTTGTGCTGAAGCCGGGTACGGCGCTGCCGCACGAGGTGATGCTGAAGGCGTCGTTCGAGGGGATAGGGCAGGCGGTGGACAACAGCGCGCGGATGCCGGTACGGCAGAGCATCGGGCTGATTCTGCAGCCGAAAGCGGTGGCGGTGAGCAAGACGCCGTGGGACGACCTGCGGTTGAGCGCAGGAGCCGGTCGGCTGACGCTCACCAACGGCGGGTTGCACGTGGTGCGGCTGGCGCCGCAGCTGACGTTGCAGCCGTCGGGCAAGGTGGTGACGCTGGAGAACTACTACCTGATGGCGGGCGAGACGCAGACGCTGGCGGTGGAAGGGCAGCCGACGTCGGTTGTCATCACGCCGCTGAGCCGCTATGGCTTCAAGCAGGATGCGGTGACGCTGACGGTGAAGTGATTTGGATGAAAATCAGACGCCTTGCATAAGCAAGAGATGTAGTTAGGCATGGTGAATGCCGCGAGAAATGAAACGTTTTTTCGTTCACCCCGGAGGTAGAGCGGGTTACACTGGCCGCTTGTTCGCCACCGACCGGGTTAATTCGCCGCCGCGATGAGAGTGCCACGCCAGCTACCGCAACGCTTTACCGCCTGCATCGCCATTATGGCGGTGCTGTTGCTGTTTGTTGCGCCGGTGGTGTCGAAATCGCTGATGCACCATCAGATGATGGGCGGCATGGCGCAGCCGGCAGCCGCCATGCCGCATGACATGCATGGGATGGCGATGCCCGCCGCCGAGCATGCCGGCCACCATGGCATGGATCCGGCGGAGATGATTTTCTGCGGCTATTGTGAGCTGCTGATCCACGTGCCGCTGCTGTTGTGGGTATTCGTCCCGCTGCTGTGGCTGATGGCGCGTATTGCGCGCCTGCCTTGCGCGCCACGCATCGTCCCCCCGCCCATTCGGCGCCTTGCTCTGCGGCCAAGCCCGCGCGGGCCGCCCGGCCAGCCGTTTTTCCTTATTGCTTGATCATGGGTAACGCCGTCCGTATCGCTGCGGACGGTTTGCCTGCGTGCACAGTTTGAAAAACGAGAAAGGCCATGTCTTCAATAACCAAAACTCCACCTGCCGCATCGCCGCGAGGCGCGATGCTGAACCTGATCAGACGGCTGCATTTTTATATCGGCCTGCTGGTTGCCCCTTTTATTCTGGCCGCCGCACTGACCGGCACGCTGTATGTGCTAACCCCGCAGCTTGAAGAGGCGCTGTATCGCGATGCGCTTTTCACCGAACCGCACGGACAGGCGAGATCGCTGGCCGACCAAATCGCCGCCGCCCGCCGCGTGGCGGGTGCCGAGACGCGCATTTACGCCGTGCGCCCGGCGCCCGGCGCGACGGATACCACGCGCGTGCAGTTCGTGAGTGCCGATCTGGGCGCTTCCGAGTCGCGCGCGCTGTTTGTCGATCCTTACACACTGGCGATCAAGGGCGACATGACGGTGTACGGCACCTCCGGCGTACTGCCGCTGCGCACCTGGCTGGATAAGCTGCACAGCAGCCTGCTGCTCGGCGATATGGGCCGCAATTACAGTGAGCTGGCGGCATCCTGGCTGTGGGTGGCCGCGCTGGGCGGCGTGGCGCTGTGGCTGGCGACGCGGCCGAAGCGCAAGCTGAAAAGGGTGAAAGGGGGCTTCGCCGCTAACCGCCATTGGCATATCACGCTGGGTGTGGCGCTGCTGGCCGGGCTGCTGTTCTTCTCGGCTACCGGGTTGACCTGGTCGCAGTGGGCCGGCGGCAACATCGACGCGCTGCGGGCCAACCTGGGCTGGCTGACGCCGCAGGTCAACGCCAGCCTGCAGGCCGATGCGCCGCAGACGCCGGCCGATCCGCACGCCGAGCACCGCGGGATGATGCCGGGCATGAAGATGAACCCTGCCGCACAGGCCAATGCGCTGAACGGCGATTGGGATCGGGCGCTGCACGCCGCGCGCGCCGCCGGGATCGATGCCGCCAAGATAGAGCTGCGCCAGCCGAAGGGCGAGGGCAAAGCCTGGACGGTGACCGAAGTGGATCGCAGCTGGCCAACGCAGGTGGACGCGGTCGCCATCGCGCCGCAAAGCTTCGCCGTCGTCGACCAGGTGCGGTTCGACACCTTCCCGCTCATCGCCAAGTTGACCCGCTGGGGCATCGACGCCCACATGGGTATTCTGTTCGGCTTGCCGAATCAGCTGCTGCTGGCGGCGTTTGGCCTTGGGCTGTGCCTGACGATCGTGTTGGGTTACCGCATGTGGTGGATCCGCCGCCCGGCGGCGGGTGCGCAGCATCCGGTGCATACGCTGGTCGCCGCCTGGCTGGCGCTTTCCCTGCCGTCGCGCGCCGTTACGCTGCTGGTGGCAGCGGCGCTGGGTTATTGTCTGCCGGTGATGGGCGTGAGCCTCGCGGCGTTGCTGCTGGTGGACGTAGGGCGCTGGCACGGCCAGCGGCAAGGCTTGCGGGACGAAACGCCGGAAGCGGCCGCCCGCCGCGCCGAGGTGCGCAAGTTCCGCGCGGCGGTGGCGACGGTGGCGGTAGCGGTCGGTTGCGTGATGGGCCGGGCGATCCTCGGCGGTACCGTCGAGCAATTTCAGCTGCCGATCGGCGCCTGGAGCGCCCAGATGGTGATCATGCAGAGCCTGATGGTGCTGCTGTATACGCTGGTGTTCACCCTGCTGCTTTCCATTCCGCTGTGGTATTTCTTCCTGGGGGAAAAAGAGGGGCGGTGAGGTATTTTGCGCCGATGTGAGGCGTTCAACCCCGTTGCGGCGGGGTTTTTCTTGGTTACATCAGCCGGTGTGCGTGCAGTTTGACGCTTTCCATGATGCTGTCCATCGTCACCTGCACGCGGTGCGGCAACACGCCTCGCCGGCGGTAGATCAGGTAGGCCTGCATATCGATGCCGCGTTCGCGTGCCAGGCAAGGCTGCAGCGTGCCGGCATCCAGCTCGGCGGCCACGGAATAATACGGGGCGTAGACGATGCCCAGGCCCTGTTTGGCCAGCTCGATCGCCGGCAGAATGTTATCGCAGACACTGGTGCCGTTGATCTCGACCTGCACCAACTCCCCCTGTGCATTGTAGCCGCTCCAGGTATTGCGGATGCCGCCCAGCATACGCAAGGTAATGCAGCGATGCTGCGACAGTTCATCCAGCTCCTTCAACGGCATGCGGGCGATGTAATCCGGCGCGGCGAACAGCCCGACGCGAAAACGGGTAAAGGGCCTGGCGATCAGGCTTTCGTTTTGCGGCTGAAAAAAGCTGATCAGCAAATCGCAGTCGCTGTCGAATACTGCGCCATATTTTTTCTCACGTTCGTCGGGGTTGCGGGTCACCAGATCGACAGTCAGCGCCGGCGCAGCGTGCAGCAGCGGCGGCAGCAAATAGCTGGCCAGGAAAGCGTGGATGCCTATCGGCGCGCCGAGCGTGACCACGCCGCTCATACTGCGCTTATAGGTGCCGGCCATATCGAGCAGATCGCTATGCTCGTTCAGCAACTGCGAGGCGCGGCGCAAGAATTGTTCGCCGAACTCGGTCAGTGACAACGTGCGCGGGCCGCGCAGGAACAGCTCCAGCCCGAGCCGCCGCTCCAGCGCGGTGAGGGCGCGCGACACATTGGACTGCGGCATATCCAACAGCTGCGCCGCTTTGCTGACGCTCGCCGTTTCAGCAATGACGCTTACAATCCTGAGCTCTTCAATACGGAAGTCTTTCTCTTTCACTGGCCGGCTCGTATGAGTATGTATATCAAAAATGATATACATCTTTGGCGGCATTGTCATATGACTTATCACGGGTGGATGGGTATCATTCGATTTGATTATTTGCTATCCACAAAAATAAAGAGAAATCCGTCAATGAAAGTAACAAGAACGGTGATTTTGCCTGCGCTGTTATTACTGGCCGCGTGCTCGTCCGCCGTGACCGAAAAAGAAAAATACTCGACCTTTCTGACCAATTATGACGATATCAATAAAGGTCAATCCGCGTCCGGCAAAGACGTTTTATATTGGAAAGATCAGAGCGTCGATTTTTCCCGTTATCAATATTTGGTTTATCAACCGATGATCTATTTCCCGCGGCCGAAACCGAGCGAAATGGTGAGTCAACGCGCGCTCGACAATATCCTGAATTACACCAACCAGCAGTTTAAGCAGGCGATGGGCACCCACTTTACGCTGGTGGACATGCCGCGCGAGCATACCCTGATTTTCCGCGGCGCCATCACAGCGATCGACACGCAGAAGAAAGGGCTGCAGGTCTATGAAGTCTTGCCAATCACGCTGCTGATCGCCGCGACGCAAAGCGTAACCGGGCACCGTACTATGGAGAGCGCGGTCTATATGGAAGGCGAGTTTATCGATGCGGCGACCAACCAGCCAGTGATTAAAGTGGTACGTAAGGCTTCGGGAGAAAATCTTAATAATGAGAAAGCACAGCTGAAAGTCACCGACGTGAAGAATGCCATCGATACCATCGCCAACGACATCAGACAATATAACACGCTATAGAGATTATTTATTTCCATTATTCTCAACCAGGACTTTACATGTTTCTTAACTATTTTGCGTTAGGCGTACTGATTGCGGTATTCCTGATATTATTCTACGGCGTCATTATTATTCATGACATTCCTTATTTGCTGGCGAAAAAGCGCCGGCACCCGCATCAGGATGCGATTCACGTTGCCGGTTGGGTCAGCCTGTTTACGCTGCACGCCATTTGGCCGCTGCTGTGGATCTGGGCGACGCTCTATCGGCCGGAACGTGGCTGGGGCATGAGTGAAAGGCCGGAATCCTCAACGGATCTGCAGGCGCGCATCGCACTGCTCGAAACCGAATTACAACGCCTGCAGGAAAAGCCGACGGCGGTTCCCGGCCCCACGGTAAGTTGAGCGTAGCCTATGGATTTGCTCATTATTCTCAGCTACGTGGCGCTGAGCTACGGCGTATTTAAACTGTTCCGCATTCCGGTCAACAAATGGACCGTGCCGACCGCTGTGCTCGGCGGGATCGTTATCGTCGGCGCGCTGATTCTGACGATGAACTACAACCATCCGTACAGCGATCGGGCGCAGAAAATAGCCGTTTCTGTGCCGATGGTGCCGCAGGTCTCGGGCATGATCGTTGAGGTGACGGAGAAAACCAACGTGCTGCTGCGCAAAGGCGAGGTGCTGTTCCGGCTCGACGACAGCCGCTACCGCGCGCGGCTCACCAGGCTGGAGGCTGACTTGGCCGGAGCAGAGGCGGAGATCAGAACGCGCCGGGCGGCGCTCAGCGAGTCCGCTGCCAACGTGCAGCGGGCGAACGCGGAATACGAGCGTGCCCGTAAGGATTACCAGCGCTACGCGAAAGGGGCGGCCATGCCGGTCAATCCGTTTTCGGAGCAGGACGTCAGCCATGCGCAGCAACAGTACCAGGCGCAATCCGCCGCACTGCAGGCGGCGAAAGCCCAGTTCCAACAGGAACAGGCTCGGTTGTCCGGGCGCTATGACGGCGAAGACGCCACGATAGCCAGCCTGAAATCGCAAATAGCCGAAGCGCGTTACAACCTGGAACAAACGGTGGTGCGTGCGCCGAGCGATGGCTATGTCACGCAGGTGCTGGCACGGCCGGGCACGGCGGCGGTTCGCTTGCCGTTCAAACCGGTGATGATCTTTATCCCGCAGCAAAAGCGCCAGGTGGTGGCGGTATTCCGCCAGAACGCCATCTTGCGCTTGGCGCAGGGGGATCAGGCTGAGGTGGTGTTTAACGGCTTGCCGGGACAGGTTTATGGCGGCACCGTGAGCCGGGTGTTGCCGGCGATACCGGACGGCAGCTACCAGGCCAGTGGCGCACTGCAGGGCCTGAGCGCCACGCCGGGCCGGGAAGGGGTGTACGTAATGATCGATCTGGCAGCCAACCCGGATCTGGCTCACTTGCCCGACGGCGTGAGCGCCCAAGCGGCGGTCTATACCGGGCACTTCGAGCACGTCTCCGTGATGCGCAAAGTGCTGCTGCGCATGACCAGCTGGCTGCATTACCTCTATCTGGATCACTAGCCCGCATTGGCCCGGAACAGCCCGGGCCAAGGGGCGAGCCTTCGGAATACGACAAAAACAAAAAAGCCCGCAACCGAAGTTGTGGGCTTTTTCGCTATTATCGCCGGGTCTATCTGGTTCACTGGCGACGTATTTGGTGGAGCTGGGGGGATTTGAACCCCCGTCCGAAATTACTACACCGTCGGCACTACATGCTTAGTCCAATCTTTACATTCGCCGGCCAGCTGCGGATGGACACGCTACTGACAGACTAGCCTGATTGAGTTTAACGCTTCAGCCCCAGGCAGGACGTCCACGCGATCTCTTTTGGGTTTGACCTCTCTTGATCCCCGTCCTAAGAGCGGAGGCTAGGGAGAGAGGGCTCTAAGCAGGGTATTAAGCTGCTAAAGCGTAGTTTTCGTCGTTTGCGACTATTTTTTTGCGGCTTTTTACGAGGCCAACCGCCCCTCGGCATGCTCCTAGGGCTTCGCAAATCCCGTCGAATCCAGAATCAGCCCCAAGTAACTTTGTGCAGTATACCAGAAGTTTACCTCGATAAGCCAGCGGCTTAACGATTGGCGTGCTTCATGATACGGGCTTTCGCCGTCTGCCATTCGCGATCTTTGATGTCATCGCGTTTGTCGTGCTCTTTCTTGCCTTTGGCTACGCCGATCTTGATCTTGCTCCAAGCATTTTTCCAATACAGGGACAAGGCCACCACGGTGTAACCTTCGCGGTTGACGCGGCCGAGCAGGGTGTCCAGCTCGCGCCGGTTCAGCAGCAGTTTACGGGTACGCGTCGGATCGCACACCACATGCGACGAAGCCACGTTGAGCGGGGTGATGGTGGCGCCAAACAGGTAGGCTTCACCGTCACGGAACGTCACGTAGCTGTCGCTGAGGTTGGCTTTGCCTGCACGCAGCGATTTAACTTCCCACCCTTGCAGCGACAGGCCCGCCTCGAACTCTTCTTCAATGAAGTATTCGAAACGCGCGCGCTTGTTTTGGGCAATGGTGGCGGAACCGGGTTTGTGTGCTTTTTTCTTTGTCATAGTGCGTTCATTATACTGGATGCTTCAGCGAAAGAAATCCTTTCCCGTTCAGCACCTGCGCAATTTTTCGCATTTTTGGTGCCCTCATCCCGTAGCAGATTTTTTGTTTGCCGCCAGATAAATGGTATTATCTGTACGTTTTATGTCTTACAGGAAATGATATGCCCCAGATCAGTCGGTCTGCATTAGTGCCGTTCAGCGCCGAGCAGATGTATCAGTTGGTTAACGATGTTCATTCTTACCCCGATTTTCTGCCAGGCTGCACCGGCAGCCGGGTGCTTAACGCTACCTCCAACGAGATGACCGCCGCGGTGGACGTCGCCAAGGCCGGTATCAGCAAGACCTTCACCACGCGCAATACGCTGCTGGATAACCAGAGCATCAATATGCAGCTGGTTGATGGCCCGTTCCGCAAGCTGATGGGCGGCTGGCAGTTCACACCGCTGAGCGAAGAGGCCTGCAAGGTGGAGCTGCACCTGGACTTCGAGTTCACCAACAAACTGATTGAGCTGGCGTTCGGCAAGGTGTTCAAAGAGCTGGCGGGCAGCATGGTGCAGGCATTCACCCAGCGGGCGAAAGAGGTCTACAGTGTCTGACATTCAGGTCGAGGTGGTGTACGCCTTGCCGGAGCGTCAGTACCTGCGCAAGGTGAAACTGGCCGAGGGCAGCAGCGTTGAGCAGGCGATCCAGGCTTCGGGCCTGCTAGAGCTGCGCCAGGATATCGATCTCAAGAGCAACAAAATCGGTATCTACAGCCGCCCGGCCAAGCTGGGCGACACGCTGAACGACGGTGACCGGGTGGAGATCTACCGGCCCTTGATAGCCGATCCGAAAGAGCTGCGCCGGCAACGGGCAGAAAAGGCAAAAAAATAAGGCGCTTATAGCGCCTTATTTTTTTATCTGAAGCTGACTTTTTCTTCCGCGTTGCAGCCTGCGACTGTCATGAGGAACATCATGCCCCCTCATGGGCCGGAAGAGCGGGCGGCACCAATTACTTGGTCAGCGCCGGTTTGTTCTGGATATCGGTCAACACGCCTGCGCTGTCGAAGGTCAGCGTCAGCGTCTGCTGGGTGATGTCTTCATGGCCAGGCTGCTGACGGAACACATAGAACCACGTCTGAGTCCCGAACGGGTCTTGCAGCATTGGGGTGCCCAATGTGTAAGCGACCTGTTGTTGGGTCATCCCTTTTTGAATTTTCGCCACGTCGGTCGACGTCAGGTAGTTCCCCTGGTTGATGTCAGGACGATAAACCACCTTTTCAAAAGTAGAACAGCCTGCAGTCAGCATCACAAGAACTACAGCGGCGGCAGTCAGCGTTTTACAGCGCATAGTAATCACATTCCTTTAGGGCATAGGATGCCGATGATAATAGACCTTGCGGCAGTTGGAAACCTTTATACCCTTCATCTTTCACGTTGCGACGCATTGGCTTTCCTTTAGCACCTCAAGCGCTTGGCCTTTTTCAGGCCGTTGAGATGGCTTTGGATCACCGCCGCGCCGCACTTTAGATATTTCTCGGGCCAACAGCGTCACTGTCAGACCGCAGGAAAGTGAAAAAGTTGAGCTTTTTTATGCGGCCAGCAGTTCTTTGGCGTTCGCCAGCGTATTGCGGGTGACTTCGCTGCCGCCGAGCAGGCGCGCCAGCTCCTGCAGCCGGGCGCGTTTATCCAGCGGCGCCATCTGGGTTTCGGTAACCGTGCCGTCGGTCTGCTTGCTGACGAACAGGTGCTGATGCCCGCATCCGGCCACCTGCGGCAGGTGGGTGACGCACATCACCTGGGTGGATTCGCCGAGCTGGCGCAGCAGGCGGCCGACGATGGCGGCGGTTGGGCCGCTGATGCCCACGTCCACCTCATCGAAGATCAGCGCCGGGGTTTCCATCTTACGGGCGGTGATCACCTGAATGGCCAGCGCGATGCGCGACAGCTCGCCGCCGGAGGCGACCTTCGCCAGCGGCTGCAGCGGTTGCCCCGGGTTGGTGGAGACGCAGAACTCGGTACGGCTGGCCCCTTCGGCGCTCAGATGCTGCGGTTCGAAGCGCACGTCGATGTTGAATTTGCCGTGCGGCATGGAGAGCGCCTGCATGCTGTCGGTGATGAGCGTGGTCAGCTCGGCGGCGTAGTGCAGGCGTTTCTGGTGCAGCTCTTCCGCCAGCGCCAGCGCCTGCTGGTGATGCAGGGTGACCGCTTCGTTCAGGTGTTCATGGTCGCTTTCCTGTTGAGACAGCAACTGCTGTTCATCCAGCAACTGCTGATGCAGCTGCGGCAGCTCCTCCGGCGCGACCTGATGTTTGCGCGCCAGGCTGATTTGGCGCGACAGGCGTTGTTCCAGCTCGTGCAGGCGGTTGGGATCGAGATCCATGCGATCGGCGTAATGGCGCAGCTCGTCGCTGGCTTCGCTGATCTGGATAGAGGCCTCTTCCAGCATGTCCAGCAGGCCGCTGAGCTTATCGTCCAGCCCGGCCAGTTCAAGCAGCAGGTGTTTGGCGCTGTAAAGCTGGCTGAGCATGTTGTTCTCGTCGCTGTCGGCCAGCAGCTGCAACGCTTGCTGGCTGAGGGTCAGCAGCTGGCCGCTGTTGGCCAGGCGCTTGTACTCGGCGTCGGTCTGCTCGAACTCGCCGGCCTGCGGCGCGAATTCGTTCAGCTCTTTCAATTGGTATTGCAGCAGTTGCTTGCGCGCTTCGCGTTCGATGGACTGCTGCTGATGGTGCGCCAGTTCGCGGCAGCTCTGGTGCCAGCGCTGGTAGGCCTGGCTCATCGCCGCCAGCAGGGCGGGCTCGTCGGCGTAGGCGTCGAGCAGCGCTTTTTGGTGCTCCGGCTTGAGCAGCAGCTGATGGGCGTGTTGACCGTGGATTTGAATCAGGCGTTGCCCCAGCTCGCGCAGCTGCGACAGCGGCACGGCGGTGCCGTTGATAAAGCCGCGCGAACGGCCGTCGGCGTTGATCACCCGCCGCAGCAGGCATTCGTTGCTGTCGTCCAGCTGGTTCTGCTCCAGCCATTCGCGCGCGGACGGGGTGTCCGCCAGCGAGAAGCGGGCGCAGATATCGGCGCGGGCGGCTCCCAGGCGCACCACGTTGCCGTCGGCGCGGTTGCCGAGGCACAGCCCCAGCGCATCGATAGCGATGGATTTGCCGGCGCCGGTTTCACCGGTGATCGCCGTCATGCCCGGTTGAAAATCGATTTCCAACTCACGAACGATAGCAAAGTTGCTGATGGTTAATTGCGCCAGCATGGGAACCTTCCTGTGTATAAACACATAACTGTAGTTTCATACAGTATAAACTGGTTTTATATACAGTAAAGTGGCCGACGCAGATTTTAGAACAATTTTTTCGACCAGCCCAACTTGGTGCTTAACGTGTTGAAATAGCTGTAGTCCTTCGGGTGAATCAGGTTCAGATGGAAGTTGCTGCGGCGGATCAGCACTTCTTCGCCTTCCTGGATCGGCAGCGCGATCTGGCTGTCGCAGCTGATCTCCAGATCGCTGCCGATCTGCGAAAACTTCAGGCGGATGGTGCTGTCGCCGTTGATCACCAGCGGCCGGGCGGAGAGGGTATGCGGGAACATCGGCACCAGCGCGATCGCCTCCAGCGACGGGGTGAGGATCGGCCCGCCGGCGGAGAGCGAGTAGGCGGTGGAACCGGTCGGGGTGGCGATGATCAGGCCGTCGGAGCGCTGTGAGAAGGCGAAGCGATCGTCGATGTACACCTCGAATTCGATCATGTGCGCCACTTTGCCGGGGTGCAGCACCACCTCGTTGATGGCGGTGCTGATGCGGCACTGCTGGTGCTCTTTATGCACGATGGTTTCCAACAGGAAACGCTGTTCGTCGATGTACTCGCCTTCCAGTACGTCCGCCAGCTGCTGCAGAGCGTTGTCGGGATCGAGATCGGTAAGGAAGCCGAGGTTGCCGCGGTTGACTCCGATCACCTTGATGTCGTAGCGTGCCAGCACGCGCGCGGCGCCGAGCATGTTGCCGTCGCCGCCGACCACCACCGCCAGGTCGGCCCGCTGGCCGATATCCGCCAGGCTGCCGGTCACGGCGTCTTTCAGCCCCAAATCATGGGCGATTTGGCGTTCTACCATCACCGAATAGCCGCGGGCGACCAGCCAGTGGAACAGCATCTCGTGGGTTGCCAGCGCTGAAGGGTGACGCGGGTGGCCAACAATGCCAATACAGGCGAATTTTTTATTCATTTGCTGTGATTTTCCTCACCGGGACCCGTTTATGCCCCACATTGTGACCGGTTGACTTGAAACCCCGGTTTTGATCCCCATAATAAGCCAAGTTGCGAGATTAATGCTAAAACGCGGAGATATTCATGAGTAGTAAAGAACAGAAGACGCCAAACGAGCAAGTCTCGGAAGAAATGGAACAACACGCTCATCACGAGGATACGCTGCCGGAAGCGGCGGAAGGCGTCGATCTGCGCGATGCGCGTATCGCCGAACTGGAAGCCCAACTGGCGGAAGCTCAGCAGCAAGAGCGCGACAGCCTGCTGCGCGCCAAAGCGGAAGCGGAAAACATCCGTCGCCGCGCCGAACTGGACGTCGAGAAAGCGCACAAGTTCGCCCTGGAGAAATTCTCTGGCGATCTGCTGCCGGTGATCGACAACCTGGAGCGCGCGCTGGATCTGGCGGATAAAAACAATCCGGAACTGGCCGCGATGATTGAAGGTATCGAGCTGACGCTGAAATCGCTGCTGGACGTGGTGCGCAAGTATGGCATCGAAATCGTCGGCGACGTCAACGTGCCGTTCAACCCGGAAGTGCATCAGGCGATGAGCATGATGGAATCCGCCGATCACCAGCCGAACCACGTGATGATGGTGATGCAGAAAGGCTATACGCTGAACGGCCGCCTGCTGCGCCCGGCGATGGTCGCGGTCTCCAAGGCCAAGGCGTAATCGCCCCGGCAACGATATAACGATATAAAGAAAGGCACCCAAGGGTGCCTTTTTTGTCTCTGGGCTACGCCTGCGGCAGGCGCGGCATCCAGTCGATCGGCGTGAGCCCTTGCTGCTTCAGCAGCTGATTGGCCTGCGAGAAGTGGCGGCAGCCGAGGAAACCGCGGTGGGCGGAAAGCGGCGATGGGTGTGGCGCTTTCAGCACATGGTGGCGGTTGCGGTCGATAAAGTTGCCTTTCTTCTGCGCGTGCGAGCCCCACAGCAGGAACACCACGCCTTCGCGGTTCTCGTTCAGGGCGGCGATCACTTTATCGGTAAAGGTTTCCCAGCCCAAATTGGCGTGCGAGTGCGCGCGGCCGCCTTCCACCGTCAGCACGGTGTTGAGCAGCAGCACCCCCTGTTCGGCCCAGCTTTGCAGGTAACCATGATCCGGGCGTTCGAAACCGGGAATGTCGGTCGCCAGCTCTTTATACATGTTCACCAGCGACGGCGGCGCCGGCACGCCGGGGCGCACCGAGAAAGAGAGACCGTGCGCCTGATTGGGGCCGTGGTAGGGATCCTGGCCGAGGATGACGACTTTGACGTCCGCCAGCTCGGTAAAGCGGAACGCGTTGAACACGTCTTTCTGCGGTGGATAAATGGTCTTACCGGCCTGGCGCTCAGCGGCAACAAAGGCGAGCGTTTCAACAAAATAGGGCTGCTCTTTCTCTTTGCCGATCACGTCATGCCAGGTGAGGGAGGTGGCCATAAACGCTCTCCTTTGTTTTCTTTAGCAATTCATGGGCTATAGCTTACCGTGTCGGCCCGCGCAGCGAAACCCGCTTTTCATTTCTCGCCGCCGTTTGCAATGCAATTATTTTTGAAAATTTACAAAAATAATTGTTTTTTAGCGCGACGGGAAAATTGATATAAAACATAAATTTGCCCCTTCACGCCCTGTGCCTACCCGGTAAAAATTGACTTTAATCAAAGAACTGGCCCGGTCAGGCTGGTATACAGAACAACAAGACAACAATGGTTTTACCAAATGGCCGAAACCAGGATTGGGTTTTCTCACGATGTGAATTTTTACGCCCTTGTACGGAGGCAACATAATGATTACCGGTATTCAAATTACCAAAGCGAACGACCAGGCGCTGGTGAACTCTTTCTGGCTGCTGGACGATGAAAAAGCGGAAGCTCGCTGCGTGTGCGCCAAGGCCAACTACGCGGAAGATCAGGTTGTCGCAGTCAGCGACCTGGGCCAGATCGAATACCGTGAAGTGCCGCTGGAAATGCAGCCGACCGTGCGTGTGGAAGGCGGTCAGCACTTGAACGTCAACGTGCTGCGCCGTGAAACGCTGGAAGACGCGGTCAAGCATCCGGAAAAATACCCGCAGCTGACCATCCGCGTGTCCGGTTATGCGGTGCGTTTCAATTCCCTGACGCCGGAACAACAGCGCGACGTTATCGCCCGCACCTTTACCGAAAGCCTGTAATCGGCGGCGCAATCGTAGTAATGAGGGAGCTTCGGCTCCCTTTTTTGTGTTTGGCGGCCGAAAACGGAATGCGGATCACATTCTGCACAAAGATAAACATTCCTGATACAGAACTCATCCGACCTGCCGATAGCTAAGTCAGTACCTATTCAGGTGCTCAATAAAAAGTCTATCGACAAGGAGTCGGCATGAGTATGCCTTTAAGTTTTACCTCTGCAGTATCTCCGGTGGCCGCGATCCCTACACCTCGCGCCATCGCCGAGACGGCACCGGCGGCGCAGCCCGCAGCCGCGCCGGCAAATCCGGCGCCGGTGGCCACCTCCTCTCAGAACACGCTCAATGCGCAGAACCTGTTGAATACGTTGGTCGGCGATCTCTCCGCAGCGGCGCCGACGGCGGCGGCAGTGCCAGGCGTGACCCGGGGGCAGCAATCGCAAGAGGGCGATTATGCGTTGGCGCTGTTGGCCAAGGACGTTTACTCGCTGAACGGCCAGGGCGCCGCCGGGTTCAACCGCCTGAGCGACAGCGCGCTGCTCGGTTTCGGCATCGATCCCGCCAGCCTGCACGACGCGGGCAGCGGTTTCCAGGCCGGGGTTTACAGCAACGACAAGCAGTATGTGTTGGCGTTCGCCGGCACCAACGACTGGCGCGACTGGCTGAGCAACGTGCGGCAGGCGACGGGTTATGATGATGTGCAGTACAATCAGGCGGTTGCCGCCGCCAAAAGCGCCAAGGCGGCCTTCGGCGATGCGCTGGTGATCGCCGGCCATTCGCTCGGCGGCGGTCTGGCGGCCACGGCGGCGCTGGCGACCGGCACCGTCGCGGTCACCTTCAATGCGGCCGGGGTGTCGGATTACACCCTGAATCGCCTGGGTATCGATCCGGCGGCGGCGAAGAAAGATGCCGAAGCCGGCGGCATCCGTCGTTACAGCGAGCAATATGACATGCTGACCAGCACCCAGGAGTCGACTTCGCTGATCCCGGACGCCATTGGCCACAACATCACCTTGGCCAACAGCGATACCCTGACCGGTATCGATGACTGGCGGCCGAGCAAACATCTCGATCGCAGCCTGACGGCGCACGGCATCGACAAGGTGATAAGCTCGATGGCGGAACAAAAGCCGTGGGAGGCGAAGGCCAATGCCTGAAGGGCGTCGCTTGCGGCGGGCGCTGGCGATAGCCTTACTGGCGCTGGTCGCGGTGACCGGTTTACTGATGATGGCTAAGGAGCAACAGATGGGGCAGGAGATTTCGCCGTTTGACGGCCGCAGCAATCTGGCGCTGGCTCAGGCGGTGGCGCGTGGCGATACGCAGGGTATCCGTGCACAGGCCACGCAGGATCGTTTGCGCGAACGGGGCGATCGGCAGGTCACGCTGTTGCAGTGGGCGGTGCTTTCGCAGCAGCCGGCCAGCGTGCAGGCGTTGCTGGATCTCGGCACCGATGCGGCGGCGGCGGGGCTGGACGGCAACAGTGCGCTGCACACCGCAGCGATATTGCACGATGCGCAGTACCTGCGGTTGCTGCTGGCCAAGGTTAAGCAGGTGAACGTTCGCAATGCCGTTACCGGCGCCACACCGCTTGCGGCGGCGGTGCTGGCCGGGCGTGAGGAACAGCTGCGGCTGCTGCTGGCGGCCGGGGCGGACACCACCCTGAGCGATCGGCTGGGGGATACCCCGCTGCATCTGGCGGCGAAGATTAATGCACCGCATCTGGCGCTGTTGCTGTTGCAGGCCGGGGCCGATGCCCGGGCGCGCAATCAGCAGGGTTTTGCGTTCCAGTTTTATTTCTCGCAAACGCCGGCGCATTTGCAGAATGACGAGCTGAAGGCGCAGTTCCGCGAGCTGGATAAATGGCTGCAGGGGCACCGCCTGGCCACGCATTACGCGCAGCAGTAAACGCCCATAAAAAAACCGCCTGCACAGGCGGTTTTTTCTTGAACAGTGGCGGTTATTGCGCGTCGCCGGCCGGTTTGGCCTTCGCCTGACGGCGTTTGCCGACGTTTTTGGCGTCGCGATGGCGCACTTTCACCTTGTTGGCTTTTTCTTTGCTTTTCGCTTTTTCTTCCGCGCGTTTGGCCAGCACTTTCTTCGACGGTTTACCGTTGCTCTTCTCGTTTGGCACCTTGGTTTTCGGCCGCAGTTCGTCGATCACGCGCGCTTTCAGCGGCTCGTTCAGGTAACGGCCCACTTTGCCCAGCAGCAGATGGTCGTGCGCTTCCACCAGTGAAATGGCGGTGCCTTTGCGCCCGGCGCGGCCGGTACGGCCGATACGGTGCAGGTAGGTGTCCGCCGTGCGCGGCATGTCGAAGTTGAATACGTGGGTGATATCGAGGATATCCAGGCCGCGCGCGGCAACGTCGGTGGCCACCAGCACGTTAACCCGGCCATCCATCATGCGTTTGACCGCTTCGTTGCGTTTGGCCTGCACCATTTCGCCTTCGAGATAGCAGGTGTTGATGCCCGCTTCGCGCAGCCAGGTGGCCAGTTCGTGCACGCGCTCGCGCTTGCGCACGAAGATCACCGATTTTTGCACGTCCGGCTGTTTCAGCAGGTGGATCAGCAGCGCGGTTTTGTGCTGCACGTCATCTGCGCGGTAGTACCACTGCAGGATCTTTTTGCGTTCGCGGCGCGACGGGTCGGCTTCCACTTCCACCGGCTCTTTCAGGATGCGCTCGGCGAATTCGCGGATCGCTTCGCCTTCCAGCGTGGCGGAGAACAGCAGCGTTTGGTTGCGCCAGCGGGTTTCGGCGGAGATGGTTTCGATGTCCTGCGCGAAGCCCATGTCAAGCATGCGGTCGGCTTCGTCGAGGATCAGGGTTTCCACCGCGCGGCAGTCGAAGTTCTCTTCTTTAATGTATTGCAGCAAACGGCCGGTGGTGGCGACCACCACGTCCTGGTTTTCGCTGAACACTTCCGCGTGGTTCATGTAAGCGACGCCGCCGGTGATGGTGGCGATATCCAGCGAGGTATGAGCAGCCAATTCACGCGCCTGGTCGGCGACCTGCATCGCCAGTTCACGCGTTGGCGTCAGGATCAGCACGCGCGGCGGGCCGGATTTCTTGCGTGGAAAGTCCAGCAGGTGCTGCAACACGGGCAGCAGGAAGGCGGCGGTTTTGCCGGTGCCGGTCGGAGCCGAACCTAAGACGTCGCGCCCGTCCATCGCCGGCGGGATCGCAGCGGCCTGAATGGCAGTGGGGCGATCGTAGCCTTTGTCGCGCAGCGCGTCGATCAGGCGATCATCGAGTTCGAGTTCGGAAAAAGTGGTTGCTGTCATGGTCTACCTCTACTTGGGGCGCCGATTATAGACGGGTTGGCCGCGATCTTCACCTATTTAAGCGGAAAGCCGCTCTTTTCCCGCCGATCAGATTGCCTTATGCTACGCCAGTTTTATAGCCAGGTGGTGAGTGTGAGCAAGCGATCGAAAGCCGATTTTACCCCGCGTCGCGGGGGGTTTACCTTTAAACAATTCTTTGTCGCCCACGATCGTTGCGCCATGAAAGTGGGCACCGACGGGGTGTTGCTCGGCGCCTGGGCGCCGGTGGGGCAGGCGCGCCGGGTGCTGGACATCGGCAGCGGCAGCGGGCTGATCGCGCTGATGCTGGCGCAGCGCAGCGGCGACGAGGTGACCGTCGACGCGGTGGAACTGGACGAAGCCGCCGCCGGCCAGGCGCGCGAAAACGCGGCGGAATCGCCGTGGCCGCAGCGCATCCGCGTGCATGCGCAGGATATTCACCATTATGCGCAGCAGCATGCCGCTGAGTATGATCTGATCGTCAGCAATCCGCCTTATTTTGAGCCGGCGGTGGCCTGCCGCGATCAGGCGCGCCACAACGCGCGCTACACCGAAACCCTGACGCACGACGCGCTGTTGGCCTGCGCGGCGCAGCTGCTGGTGGAGCAAGGAACGTTTTGCGTGGTGCTGCCGCACGACATAGGCGCCGAATTTGAACGCCTGGCGCAGCAAAGCGGCTGGCACACGGCGGCGAAAGTGAACGTCAGCGATCGGGCCGATACGCCGCGGCACCGGGTGCTGCTGGCGCTGACGCGTAAGGAAACGCCGCTGCGGGAGCAGGCGCTGGCGATCAAACAGGCCGACGGCGGCTATACCGACGATTTCCGCCGGTTGATCGCCGACTTCTATCTGTTCTACTGAAAGGAAAAGGGCGCCGATAAGGCACCCTGTCGCATGGTTTAAGGCTGCAAAATGGTCGGCTGCGCTTCCGGCAGCAAATCCGGGTAGTCCAGCGTGTAGTGCAGGCCGCGGCTCTCTTTGCGCGCCATGGCGCTGCGCACGATAAGTTCGGCCACCTGCACCAGATTGCGCAGCTCCAGCAGGTTATTGGAGATGCGGAAGTGGGCGTAGTACTCGTCGATTTCCGCTTGCAGCGTGTTGATGCGGCGCAGGGCGCGCTCCAGCCGCTTGGTGGTGCGCACGATGCCGACGTAATCCCACATGAACAGCCGCAGCTCGTGCCAGTTGTGCTGGATCACCACCCGTTCGTCCGCATCGTCCACCCGGCTTTCATCCCAGTGCGGCACCTGTTTGGCCTGCTGGATGAACGGCAGGCGCTGCAGAATGTCTTCCGCCGCCGACCAACCGTAAACCAGACACTCCAGCAGCGAATTCGACGCCATGCGATTGGCACCGTGCAGGCCGGTGTAGCTGACCTCGCCGATGGCGTACAGCCCGTCGAGATCGGTGCGGCCGTGCTGATCGACCATCACGCCGCCGCAGGTGTAGTGCGCCGCCGGGACGATAGGGATCGCTTGCCGAGTCAGATCGAAGCCCAGCGTCAGCAGCTTTTCGTGGATCATCGGGAAGTGCTGGGTGATGAATTCCGCCGGCTTGTGGCTGATGTCCAGGTACATGCAGTCGGCGCCCAGGCGCTTCATTTCATGGTCGATGGCGCGGGCGACGATATCGCGCGGAGCCAGTTCGCCGCGCGGGTCGAAATCCGGCATAAAGCGGCTACCGTCCGGGCGCTTCAGGTAAGCCCCTTCGCCGCGCAGCGCTTCGGTCAGCAGGAAGTTGCGCGCCTGCGGGTGGAACAGGCAGGTCGGGTGGAACTGGTTGAACTCCAGGTTGGCGACCCGGCAGCCGGCGCGCCAGGCCATGGCGATGCCGTCGCCGGAGGAGATGTCCGGGTTGGTGGTGTATTGGTATACCTTGGCCGCGCCGCCGGTCGCCAGCACCACCGTTTTGGCGCGGTAGGTTTCCACCCGCTCCAGCTCGCGGTTCCAGACGTAAGCGCCCACCACTCGGCGGGTGCCCGGCAGGCCGATTTTGTTCGAGGTAATAAGGTCAACCGCGTTGCGGCGTTCCATCACGCAAATATTGGGGTGAGCGCTTGCTTTCCCCACCAGCGTGGTCTCTACTTCCTTACCGGTAGCGTCCGCGGCGTGCAAGATGCGGCGATGGCTGTGGCCGCCTTCGCGCGTGAGGTGATAATGCGCCTCGCCCTGCGCGTTGACCTCGGTGTCGAACAGCACGCCCTGATCGATCAGCCATTGCACGCAGTGGCGCGCGTTGCCGGCGATGAATTCGACGGCCTCTTTGTCGCACAGACCGGCGCCGGCAATCAAAGTGTCATCAACGTGTGAGGCAATGCTGTCCGTCTCATCGAACACCGCGGCGATCCCGCCCTGGGCGTAAAAGGTGGCTCCCTCGCTGAGCGGCCCCTTGCTGAGAACGGTAACCTTGCAATGCTGCGCCAGGCGCAGCGCCAGTGACAGGCCCGCAGCGCCGCTGCCGACGATCAGTACATCGCTAACATGTTCAGATGATGGTTGCATAACGTATGATGTGTGCAGAAGAAGAGTGAATTTCATGTTAGCCTAACTGTCCTGGCAAAAGCCACGGATAGGGTGACATCAACAGAAAAAACAATGGCGATATGGAACTTCGTGTTCTATATGAACTCCAAGCGAGTGCTTGCTCAGGAAAATAATGTATGGCTGGCAGTACAATTTTACGCGTGGAGACGGATTTGGGGAGAGTTTACCTCGGATGAGCGAGCAGTTAACGGATCAAGTTCTGGTCGAGCGGGTCCAAAAGGGCGACCAGAAGTCGTTTAACCTACTGGTAGTGCGCTATCAGCATAAGGTGGCGAGTCTCGTTTCCCGCTATGTGCCGCAGGGCGATGTGCCCGATGTGGTGCAGGAGTCGTTTATCAAGGCCTATCGCGCACTGGAATCGTTCCGTGGCGACAGCGCTTTTTATACCTGGTTGTATCGAATCGCCGTGAACACGGCAAAGAATTATCTGGTTGCTCAGGGGCGCCGTCCGCCATCCAGTGATGTGGACGCCAACGATGCGGAAAATTACGAAAGTGCGGGCGCACTGAAAGAAATTTCGAACCCTGAGAACTTAATGTTGTCAGAAGAGCTGAGACAGATAGTTTTCCGTACCATAGAGTCTCTCCCTGAGGATCTTCGCATGGCGATTACCCTGCGGGAGTTGGATGGTCTAAGCTACGAAGAAATAGCCGCCATCATGGATTGCCCGGTCGGAACCGTACGTTCGCGTATTTTCCGCGCCCGGGAAGCTATCGATAATAAAGTTCAACCGCTGATCCAGCGTTAGCAATGGCGGGCACAGGAAGGGTACTTAGGCATGCAGAAAGAAAAGCTTTCCGCTCTGATGGATGGTGAATCGTTCGACAGCGAGCTGTTGAGTTCTCTGTCGCAAGATCGAACGCTTCAACAAAGCTGGCAGAGCTATCACCTGATACGTGACACACTGCGAGGTGATGTCGGACAAGTGATGCATCTCGACATCGCCGATCGCGTCGCCGCTGCACTTGAGAAAGAACCCGCCCGGCTGGTGCCTTCCGCCGTTCAGGAATCTCAGCCGCAGCCTCACACTTGGCAGAAAATGCCGTTCTGGGACAAAGTGCGTCCTTGGGCGAGCCAGATTACGCAAATCGGCATGGCGGCCTGCGTGTCGCTGGCGGTGATCGTCGGCGTGCAGCACTACAACCAGCCTTCTGCAACATCGAACGCGTCCGAATCGCCGGCCTTCACCACGCTGCCGATCATGGGGCAGGCCTCGCCGGTCAGCCTGGGCGTTCCTGCCGACAGTTTCTCCACCGGCAGCGGCCAACAGCAGCAGGTGCAGGAACAGCGCAAGCGCATCAACGCCATGCTGCAGGACTATGAACTGCAACGTCGCCTGCATTCGGATCAGCTGCAGCTTGAGCAAGGCAACCCGCAACAGGCTGCCATTCAGGTTCCCGGAACTCAGTCTTTAGGAATGCAACAGCAGTAATGAAGCAAATCTGGTTCTCCGTTTGTTTATTGACGGGCAGCCTGCTCTATTCCAGCATCGCCCCGGCGCAGCCAACTGCGTCCGGGGCGTTATTGCAACAGATGAGCAGCGCCAGCCGTTCTCTCAATTACGAGCTCGCCTACATCAGCGTCAGCAAGCAGGGAATCGAGTCGTTGCGCTATCGCCATGCGGTGATCGGCAACGTGCCGCTCGGCCAGCTGCTGCATATGGATGGCCCGCGCCGCGAAGTGTTGCAGCGCGGCGGCGGGATCAGCTACTTCGAACCCGGTCTGGAGCCGTTCACGCTCACTGGCGATCACATCGTCGATGCGCTGCCGGCGATCGTTTATGCCGATTTCACCCGTCTGGCGAAGTATTACGACTTCATCTCCGTGGGCAGCACCCGCATCGCCGATCGGCCGTGTGAAGTGCTGCGCGTGGTGGCGCGCGACGGTTCCCGCTACAGCTACATCGTCTGGATGGACGAAGACACCAAGCTGCCGCTGCGGGTGGATCTGCTCGATCGCGACGGCGAAACGCTGGAGCAATATCGGGTGATCTCCTTTGCGGTCGGCACCGAGGTGCAGGGCGCGATGCAGGGGCTGCTCAAGGCCAACCTGCCGCCGCTGCTGTCGCTGCCGGCGGTGGAAAATGTCCAGCTCAGCTGGAGCACCGGCTGGCTGCCGGCCGGCGTGGACGAGGTGGCGCGCAATCGCCGCAAATTGCCGAACGTCGCCGTGCCGGTGGAATCCCGGCTCTACAGCGACGGCCTGTTCAGCTTCTCGGTCAACGTCAGCCCGGCGGGCAGCGGCGCCGGGCAGCAGTACTACCGTCAGGGGCGCCGCACCATTCAGACCGAAGTGCGCGCGGGCAACGAAATCACGATTGTGGGCGAATTGCCGCCGGCGACGGCCAAGCGCATCGCCGACAGCATTTCTTTCAAGGTATCGCCGTAATGATGAAAGAGTGGGCCACGGTGGTTTCGTGGCAACAGGGCGTAGCGCTGCTGCGCTGTGAACCCAAGGCCGGCTGCGGCAGTTGCACTGCGCGCTCCGGCTGTGGCGCGCGTGCGCTGAACGAGCTGGTGCCGGAAACCGAGCATCAGCTGCAGGTACATATCGATCAGCCGCTCGAACCGGGGCAGCGCGTCGAGGTCGGCATCGCGGAAGGCAGCCTGCTGCGCTCCGCCATGCTGGTTTACCTGACGCCGCTGCTGGGTATGATGCTGGGCGGCGCGTTGCTGCAATATTGTTTCGGCAGCGACGCCTCGGCGGCAGTTGGCGCCGTGTTGGGCGGCGGCGTGGCCTTTATGCTGGCTCGCCGCTTGGCCCGACGTCTGGGCGAGCAGGCGGATTACCAGCCGGTGGTGCTGCAAATTGGGTTGCCGCCTACCGCGATACGCATGCAGGCGGAAAACTCCCCGCTGATTTAAACCGATGGCCGCGTCATCGCCGGGTTGTGATAGGCGGGGATGCGGTTGTGGATCATATGCTCCAACAGCGCGATGAATAGATCGGCGCTGAGCAGCGAATCGTAGTTAATCGCGAACAGCACATTTCCCTGGCCGTCGAATAAGCGGATGCCGCGCTGCGGATGATTTTCCAACGCGCGGATCTGTTCGATAGGCACGTTTCCCCGTTCCGTCGTCAGCAGGGTGGCGCTCAGCCGCAGCGTTTCGGTCGGCGTGCCTTGCTGCTTGCCGAGCAGCAACTGCCACAGCCAGCGCGCGTCGCCCTCTATGGTGTGAAACGACACCGTTCCCCCCTGATAGAGCGCATTCAGCGCCAGCGGCCCGCGCTGCTGCAGCTGTTGGTCGACGATCACGTCCGCCAATCGCCACGAGTGGGCGACGTTGCTGAAAACCGTGCACCAAGGCTGATCTGCACCGGCGCGGAACGCCGTAACGTCAAACAGCCCGCCAAAAGCCTGGCCGCCGCGAAAGCGATAGATGTCGCCGATCTTCTCAAACGGGATAAAACGCTCTTTGTGATGGTGGCTGTCAAAGACCCGCACGCCGTGCTCGTACAGACGATAGGTCAGCGTCGGACGCAGATAATGCCGCAGCGCCAGCAGCGTACAGCCGAGTAAAATCGTGCCCGCGCCGGCTTGCAACAGCGTGATGACCTGGCTCTCGTCAATGCTGCTCAGCAGCGGCAGCACCAACAGCGCCGCCCCCACGCTAAACAGCAGCGCCGCCGCCGCCAGTATGCCCCAGTTGACCTTTGAAAAATCGTGCCGGCTCAGCATTTGCCCTTTATCGATCATAATGCACCTTCCAATCAACGTACGCAGATATGCTGGTGAACCCCGGTGGGCTGCCGATGTAGTGCCCTGAATAATGTTTTGTCGCGGAGCTCATGCCCTTTCTATCCGAGGGACGGTGGTGGCGTATATGGGGTTTTTCCTAAAGGAAGTGGGGCAAAATGGAATTCTAAGAGGTTGATCCAAATATTCTTTTTTTATAATTTCGGAGAGGGTTTATTGCGCTGTGGCCGGTTATGTATTAGCGCCGAAGTTTGACGGCCACGAAGCACCGGCAAGCCTTGGGTTCAGGCCGCATCGTCCGCGTTAACATCTGTTTTCACCCGCCGGGGCGCCCTGTAACATTTAGCGGCGCATAATAGAATGCCTTCACTGCACCGATCGCTAGGTTTTCAGTGGTGTGGCATGTAGAATGCAGCGATTCAGGTGCAAGACGGCCTCACCCATTCACTGTCGCTTTAGGTCCATGCGGGTTTCTATAGGCGAGTAATTCAGAAATACCAAGGCAGAAAAACTTTTATAATGAAGCATATACGAAATTTCTCCATTATTGCCCATATTGACCACGGTAAGTCGACGCTGTCTGACCGCATTATCCAAATCTGCGGTGGCTTGACCGACCGTGAAATGGCTGCGCAGGTGCTCGATTCCATGGATCTGGAGCGCGAGCGCGGCATCACCATCAAGGCGCAGAGCGTGACGCTGGATTATAAAGCGCAGGATGGGCAGACCTATCAGCTTAACTTTATCGACACTCCCGGCCACGTTGACTTCTCCTATGAAGTTTCCCGCTCGCTGGCGGCCTGCGAAGGCGCGCTGCTGGTGGTGGATGCCGGCCAGGGCGTAGAAGCCCAGACGCTGGCCAACTGCTACACAGCGATCGAAATGGATCTGGAAGTGGTACCGGTGTTGAATAAAATCGACCTGCCGGCCGCCGATCCGGATCGCGCCGCGCAGGAAATCGAAGACATCGTCGGCATCGACGCCACCGATGCCGTGCGCTGCTCGGCCAAAACCGGCGTCGGCGTGCCCGACGTGCTGGAGCGCCTGGTGCGCGACATTCCTGCGCCGCAGGGCGATCCGGATGCGCCGCTGCAGGCGCTGATCATCGACTCCTGGTTCGATAATTACCTGGGCGTCGTGTCGCTGGTGCGCGTCAAGAACGGCACGCTGCGCAAGGGCGACAAGATCAAGGTCATGAGCACCGGCCAGGTGTATAACGCCGATCGTTTGGGCATCTTCACGCCGAAGCAGGTCGATCGCGACGTGCTGAACTGCGGCGAAGTGGGCTGGCTGGTCTGTGCGATCAAAGACATCCTCGGCGCGCCGGTGGGCGATACCCTGACGCAGGCGCGTCAGCCGGCGGATAAAGCGTTGCCGGGCTTCAA
The DNA here is from genome assembly GCF_022678525.1 of Serratia sp. PGPR-27. Lineage (NCBI taxonomy): Bacteria > Pseudomonadati > Pseudomonadota > Gammaproteobacteria > Enterobacterales > Yersiniaceae > Serratia > Serratia sp. PGPR-27. Next base: position 74,508 of record NZ_JALBYS010000006.1, read on the forward strand.
GAAAGTGAAGCCGCAGGTGTACGCCGGTCTGTTCCCGATCAGCTCCGACGACTATGAATCTTTCCGCGATGCGCTGGGCAAGCTGAGCCTTAACGACGCCTCCCTGTTCTACGAACCGGAGAGCTCCACCGCGTTGGGCTTCGGCTTCCGCTGCGGCTTCCTCGGTCTGCTGCACATGGAGATCATTCAGGAGCGTCTGGAGCGTGAATACGATCTGGATCTGATCACCACCGCGCCGACGGTAGTCTATGAAGTGGAAACCACCGGCAAGGAAGTGATCTACGTCGACAGCCCATCCAAGCTGCCGCCGTTGAACAACATCCAGGAACTGCGCGAGCCGATCGCCGAATGTCACATGCTGATGCCGCAGGAATACCTGGGCAACGTCATCACCCTGTGCGTTGAGAAGCGCGGCGTGCAGACCAACATGGTCTACCACGGCAACCAGGTGGCGCTGACTTATGAAATCCCGATGGCGGAAGTGGTGCTCGACTTCTTCGACCGCCTGAAGTCCACGTCGCGCGGTTATGCGTCGCTGGATTACAACTTCAAGCGCTTCCAGGCCTCCGACATGGTGCGCGTGGACGTGCTGATCAACAACGAGCGCGTGGATGCGCTGGCGCTGATCACTCACCGCGACAACTCGCAGTACCGCGGCCGTGAATTGGTGGAGAAGATGAAAGATCTGATCCCGCGTCAGCAGTTCGACATCGCGATTCAGGCGGCGATCGGCACGCACATCATCGCGCGCTCCACCGTGAAGCAGCTGCGTAAAAACGTGCTGGCGAAATGCTACGGCGGTGACGTCAGCCGTAAGAAAAAGCTGCTGCAGAAACAGAAAGACGGTAAGAAGCGCATGAAGCAGGTCGGCAACGTCGAGCTGCCACAGGAAGCGTTCCTGGCCATTCTGCACGTCGGTAAAGACGGCAAGTAACCGCGACGAGTTCGCGAAACGAGGGAGTTTGCATGGCGAATATGTTTGCCCTGATCCTGGCGTTGGCCACCCTGGTCACCGGGATCATCTGGTGCTTCGAGCGCTTTAAATGGGCGCCGGCCCGCCGCGCGAAGATTGCGGCGGTCAACGCACAGACCGCGGGCGCCGTAGACGATAAAACGCTGGCGAAAGTGGCGAAGCAGCCAGGCTGGGTGGAGACCGGCGCATCGGTCTTCCCGGTGTTGCTGCTGGTGTTTGTGGTGCGTTCGTTTATTTACGAACCGTTCCAGATCCCGTCCGGCTCAATGATGCCGACGCTGTTGATTGGCGATTTCATTCTGGTGGAGAAATATGCCTACGGCATTAAAGATCCGATTACCCAGACGACGCTCATTGAAACCGGCCATCCGAAGCGTGGTGATATTGCGGTATTTAAATATCCGCTGGATCCGAAACTGGATTATATCAAGCGCGTGATTGGCCTGCCGGGTGACCGTATTACTTACGATCCGGTGAATAAGCGCGTCACGGTGCAGCCGTCCTGCAACAGCGGGCAGTCCTGTGATACCGCGCTGGCCGTGACCTACGACGATGCGCAGCCGAGCGACTTCGTGCAGCTGTTCAGCCGCAGCGGCATGGGCGAGGCCAGCAACGGCTTCTACCAGATCCCGCTGAACGATAACGTGCCGTCGGGCGGCATTCGCATGCGTGAGCGCCAGGAAAGCCTCGGCAACGTCACGCACCGCATCCTGACCGTGCCGGACGCGCAGGATCGGGTGGGCGCTTACTACCAACAGCCGGGCAAACCGTTGGCGGAGTGGGTGGTGCCGGCCGGGCATTACTTCATGATGGGCGACAACCGTGACAACAGCGCGGACAGCCGTTACTGGGGCTTTGTGCCGGAGAAGAATCTGGTGGGCAAAGCCACGGCCATCTGGATGAGCTTTGAAAAACAGGAAGGCGAGTGGCCTACCGGCGTGCGTTTCAGCCGGATCGGCGGCATTCATTAATCGCTGATTTATTCCCTGTCAATTTCACGCCGCAGCCTACTGCGGCGTGAAAGATTAAGAGGATATAAACACAGCATTATGTTTCCACTCGTTGTAGAATACCTTCTCGAGCGATAAAAGTTGGCTCCTGCTGGGAGCCACTGCAAACGAAACAGCTTTGGATCGGCTTTCGGCGAAGCAGGCCTGTTCCGTGTGCTGCAAGTTTTTGACGCATTCTTGATCTATTGGTAACTCATGAACCCCATCGTAATAAACAGGCTGCAGCGGAAGCTGGGCTACACTTTTCAACAGCAGGAGCTTTTACTGCAGGCTTTGACTCACCGCAGCGCCAGCAGTAAACACAATGAACGTCTTGAGTTTCTGGGTGACTCGATTCTGAGCTTTGTCATCGCCAATGCGCTCTATCACCGTTTTCCTCGCGTAGACGAGGGCGACATGAGCCGCATGCGCGCCACGCTGGTGCGCGGCAACACGCTGGCGGAGATGGCGCGCGAGTTTGACCTGGGCGAATGTCTGCGGCTCGGGCCGGGCGAATTGAAAAGTGGTGGGTTCCGCCGCGAGTCAATCCTGGCGGATACGGTGGAGGCATTGATCGGCGGCGTGTTCCTGGACAGCGACATCCAGACCGTCGAGCGGCTGATTTTGGACTGGTATCGCAGCCGGTTGGACGAAATCAGCCCCGGCGATAAGCAGAAAGACCCGAAAACCCGTTTGCAGGAATTTTTGCAGGGGCGTCATCTGCCGTTGCCTTCTTATTTGGTGGTGCAGGTTCGCGGTGAAGCGCACGACCAGGAGTTTACCATCCACTGCCAGGTGAGTGGTTTGAGCGAGCCCGTGGTGGGCACCGGCTCGAGCCGCCGTAAAGCCGAGCAGGCGGCAGCGGAACAAGCGCTGAAAAAGCTGGAGCTTGAATGAGCGAAGTAAAACAACACTGCGGGTTTATCGCCATCGTCGGCCGCCCGAATGTGGGCAAATCGACGTTGCTGAACCAACTGCTGGGGCAGAAGGTTTCCATTACGTCGCGTAAGCCGCAGACGACCCGTCACCGCATCATGGGCATCGACACCGATGGCGCCTATCAGGCGATCTACGTCGATACCCCAGGGCTGCACATCGAAGAAAAACGCGCCATCAACCGTTTGATGAACCGCGCGGCCAGCAGCTCGATCGGCGACGTTGAGCTGGTGATCTTCGTGGTCGAAGGCACCAACTGGACCGCCGATGACGAAATGGTGGTCAACAAGCTGCGCAGCCTGCGCTGCCCGGTATTGCTGGCGATCAACAAGGTCGATAACGTTACCGACAAATCCAAGCTGTTGCCGCACATCGCGTTCCTCAGCCAGCAGATGAACTTCCTCGACGTGGTGCCTATCTCCGCCGAGAAAGGGATGAACGTCGACACCATCGCCGGCATCGTGCGCAAGCTGCTGCCGGAAGCTGAACACCACTTCCCGGAAGATTACATCACCGATCGCTCCCAGCGCTTTATGGCGTCTGAGATCATTCGCGAGAAGTTGATGCGTTTCCTGGGCGAAGAGCTGCCGTATTCGGTGACGGTGGAAATCGAACAGTTCGTGGCTAACGATCGCGGCGGCTACGATGTGCACGGCCTGATCCTGGTCGAGCGCGAAGGCCAGAAGAAAATGGTCATCGGCAACAAGGGCGCCAAGATCAAAACCATCGGCATTGAAGCGCGCCAGGACATGGAACAGATGTTCGACGCCAAAGTGCATCTCGAGCTGTGGGTGAAAGTGAAATCCGGTTGGGCGGACGACGAACGTGCGCTGCGCAGCCTGGGCTATGTTGACGATCTGAAGTAACGATCAGTGGACGGCTGGGAGCGCGCTTTCGTCCTGCATGGGCGGCCGTACAGTGAAACCAGTCTGATGCTGGATCTGTTTACCGAAGGTCATGGGCGGGTGCGCTTGCTGGCGAAAGGCGCGCGCAGCCGCCGCTCCAATCTGAAGGGTTGCCTGCAGCCCTTTACCCCCCTGTTAGTGCGCTGGGGCGGCCGCGGCGAAGTGAAAACGCTGCGCAACGCCGAAGCGGTCTCTCTCGGTTTACCCCTCAGCGGCATGATGCTTTACAGCGGCCTGTACGTGAACGAACTGCTGGCGCGCGTGCTGGAGCAGGAAACCAACTACTCGGTGCTGTTCTTCGACTACCTGCAATGCCTGCAGGCGCTGGCGGCGGAAGACAGCTCGCCGGAACAGGCGCTGCGTCAGTTCGAGCTGGCCTTGTTGCAGCACCTGGGTTACGGCCTCGATTTCCTGCACTGCGCCGGCAGCGGCCTGCCGGTGGATGACGCCATGACCTACCGTTACCGCGAAGAGAAAGGCTTTATCGCCAGCCTGGTGGTGGATCACTACAGCTTCACCGGGCGTGAACTGCGCGCGCTGGCGGAGCGGCAGTTTCCCGATGCCGAGACGCTGCGCGCCGCCAAGCGTTTCACCCGCATGGCGCTGAAACCCTACCTCGGCGGCAAACCGTTGAAGAGCCGCGAACTGTTCCGCCAGTTCGTGCGCAAACAGCCGAATACGCCGGTTGACGACGCCTGACCTTTTCCCCTTTTGCCGCCCTGCGCCCGCGTGTAAACTGCTGGCACTGAAAATCGTATTTAGAGGTTGTCATGGCTGATTTGCTGCTGGGCGTCAATATCGATCACATCGCCACGTTACGTAACGCGCGCGGAACCCAATACCCGGATCCGGTTCAGGCGGCATTCATTGCCGAACAGGCGGGGGCCGACGGCATTACCGTGCATCTGCGCGAAGATCGCCGCCACATCACCGACCGCGACGTGCGCTTGCTGCGCCAGACCATCCAGACGCGCATGAACCTGGAGATGGCGGTGACCGACGAGATGCTGGACATCGCCATTGAGCTGCAGCCGCATTTTTGCTGCCTGGTACCGGAAAAACGCGAGGAAGTGACCACCGAAGGCGGCCTGGACGTCGCCGGCCAGCTGGACAAAATGAGCGTGGCGGTCGAGCGCCTGGCGCAGGCGGGCATTCTGGTTTCGCTGTTCATCGATCCCGATCATCGCCAGATCGACGCGGCGGTGGCGGTGGGCGCCCCTTATATCGAAATCCACACCGGCGCCTACGCCGAAGCGCAGGGCGAGCTGGCGGTACAGGCCGAGCTGCACCGCATCGCGGTCGCCGCCGCCTACGCGGCCGAGAAGGGGCTGAAGGTCAACGCCGGCCACGGCCTGACCTACCATAACGTGCAGCCGATCGCCGCGCTGCCGGAAATGCACGAGCTGAACATCGGCCATGCGATTATCGGCCAGGCGGTGATGAGCGGGCTGCCGGCCGCGGTTGCCGACATGAAAGTGCTGATGCGGGAAGCGCGCCGGTAATGGCGGTGCTCGGGCTGGGTACCGACATCGTCGAGATGGCGCGTATCGAAGCGGTGGTGGAGCGCAGCGGCGATCGTCTGGCGCGCCGCGTGCTGAGCGACGCCGAATGGGCGCTGTATCAGCAGCACCAGCAGCCGATTCGCTTTCTGGCCAAACGTTTCGCGGTGAAAGAGGCCGCCGCCAAGGCGTTCGGCACCGGCATTCGCAACGGCCTGGCGTTCAACCAGTTTGAGGTGTTCAACGATGCATTGGGCAAGCCGAATATTCGTTTGCACGGCCGCGCCGCCGAGCTGGCGGGGGAGATGGGGGTCACCGCGATCCACGTTTCGCTGGCCGACGAACGGCGCTATGCCTGTGCGACGGTGATCGTCGAAAGCTGAAAATAGAAAGGGCGCCTATGGCGCCCTTGTCAGTCCTGCGGCGGATTAAATGCGATCGGCGTGGTGCAACACCACGAACTTGTCCCACAGCTGCTCATTAGTCTCGCGATGCTGCGGATCGGTGATGATGGTGTTGTCGATGGGGCAGACCTGCTGACAGGTCGGCGTATCGTAATGGCCAACGCACTCGGTGCAGCGCTCGGTATCGATCTGGTAGATCTCATCGCCCATCGAAATTGCCTGGTTCGGGCATTCCGGCTCGCACATGTCGCAGTTGATGCATTTGCGTGTGATTAGCAGGGCCATGACGTATCTCTCATTATTAACAGGGGTATTTTTCGCAGCGGCGATTATACCGGTTAAACCAACTTTTTCATCAATTGTTCGCTGTGCCTGATACGGTCGCGGGCATGATCAAGGTCGTGCTGGATCAGCGCCATAAACAGCAGGTCGGTGAGGGCGAACTGGGCCGTGCTGGAGGAGATGGCCGCGCTGCGGGTGTGGGGTTCTTCGGCGATGGTATAGAGGCAGTGGTCCGCGCGTTGCTGCAGGCCGTTGGGCGAGAAGCTGGTCAGCGCCAGCACCCTGGCGCCGGCCTGGCGCGCTTCTTCCGCCGCCAGATTGATTTCACGCCGCTCGCCGCTGAAGGAGATAGCCAGCAGCAGATCGCGTTTGTCCAGCGCCTGCACCGCCGCCAGCTGGACGTGCATATCCGCTTCGGCCACCGCCATCACGCCAATTTTCAGCAGCTTGAAGGAAAAATCCTTGGCCACCAGCCCGGAGGCGCCGATGCCGATCAGCATCACCCGGCGCGCCTGGCGCAGCATGTCCAGCGCCTGGTGCAGCCGCTCTTCGCTGTTGATGTCGAGCGTCGCGCGCAGCGCCGCCTGCTTTTCCGCCAGCAGCTTTTCACCGACGATTTTCAGCGTATCGCTGCTGAGAATGTGGTTGTGAACGGTCACCACTGGCTCGGCCTGCGGTTGGGCCAGCGTCTCGCTCAGCGCCAGCTTCAGCGCTGGAAAGCCTTTATAGCCCAGCTTTTGGGCGAACTTCACCACGCTCGACTGGCTGATGCCGGCCAACTGAGCCAGCTTTTGCGAGCTGAGATGGCGCGCCTGCTCGGCGTTATTCAGCAGAAAGTCCGCCAGCTTGCGGTCGTTTTGCGCCAGTGTCGGATACATCTGGCGAATGCGCAGAAGGGTACTCATTGTTCTTTCCCTGGAAACCAGCGGCCATTTTGCCATGCAGAGGGCGAAAACGCGCGGTGAAAATTTTTGTGAGCTCACCGTTAAAATAGCAAATAGCGCTCGCTTTGTTGAATAAAATATTCAAATATTGATTTAATTTTGTGAATTAAAAATTCAAGGGTGAACAGATGAACTTAGGCGCACTGGTATCGGAAACCCGCAACCCGGCCACCATGGGGCTGGATGAGATGTCGACGCTGGACATGGTCCGCTGCTTTAACCAGGAAGATCGCAAGGTGCCGGAGGCGATTGAACAGGTGTTGCCGGCGATCGCGCAGGCGGTCGATTTGGCCGCGGCGGCGCTGAAGGCCGGTGGGCGGTTGATTTATTTGGGCGCCGGCACCAGCGGCCGCCTGGGCGTATTGGACGCCTCCGAGTGTCCGCCGACCTTCGGCGTGCCGCACGGCGTGGTGGTGGGGCTAATCGCCGGCGGGCCGGGCGCGCTGCTCAAAGCGGTGGAGGGGGCGGAAGATGACGAGGCCCTGGGTGAAGCCGATCTCCGGGCGCTGAACCTCACCGCCGTTGATATGGTGGTGGGGCTGGCGGCCTCGGGGCGTACGCCCTACGTGATCGGCGCACTGCGCTATGCGCGCGGGCTGGGCTGCCCGACGGCGGCCATCTCCTGCAACCCGGATTCGCCGATTGCGCACGAAGCACAGGTGGCGATTTCGCCGGTGGTGGGGCCGGAGGCGCTGACCGGCTCAACGCGCCTGAAATCCGGCACCGCGCAGAAACTGGTACTCAACATGCTGTCGACCGGTGCGATGGTCAAACTGGGCAAGGTCTACCAGAACCTGATGGTGGACGTGAAGGCCACCAACGTCAAACTGGTGGATCGCGCCTGCCGCATCGTGATGGAGGCCACCGGCGCCGAACGCGCTCAGGCGGAGGCGGCGCTGGCGCAGACCGGTTTTGAGGTTAAACCGGCGATCCTGATGATTTTAGCCGGCGTCAGCGCCGATGAGGCGCAGCAGCGGCTGCAGCGGCACGATGGCTACCTGCGCGCGGCGCTGGCGCGTTAATTCACGGTGGGGGCGGCGATGGACAAGATAACGGCATTGGCGACACAGATCCTGGCGGGCGTGGGGGGCGAGGGCAATATCCTCAAACTGGAAAACTGCATGACGCGGGTGCGCGTCGAGGTCAGCGATGAGCAGCGCCTGGATCTGGCCGCCCTCAAGCAGCTGCCGGGGGTGAAGGGCTATATCAAGCAGGGTGAACAGCATCAGTTTATCGTCGGCCCGGGCGCCGCCGCCAAGGTGGTGGACGCCATGCGCGGGCTGTTGAGCGGTGATGCGCAGCCCGTTGCCGCCGTCGGTGACGCCGCCCGCACCAAGGCGCAGGCCAAGCAAAAATACGCTGCGCCGATGAGCGGCGCGCTGAAAAAGCTGGCCGACGTTTTTATTCCGCTGATCCCGGCGTTTATCGCCTCGGGGCTGATCACCGGCATCATCAACCTGCTGAAACGGCCCGACATCGCCGGCCAGCTGGCGGTGGACTACCCGAACGTGCTGGGGCTGCTGGCAATCTTCGGCAGCGCGGTGTTCGCCATTATGAACATTCTGGTTGGGGTCAACGCCGCGCGGGTGTTTGGCGGTTCGCAGGCGATGGGCGGCGTGATGGCCGGCATTCTCTCCAGTCCGGCGCTGGCGCAGATCACCCTGTTCGGGGAGGCGCTGCAGCCGGGGCGCGGAGGGGTGATTGCCGTATTGTTGGTGGTGGCGTTGATGTGCTGGGTGGAGAAGCGCCTGCGCACGCTGCTGCCGGAGTCGGTCGAACTGATCCTCAATCCGCTGCTGACCACGCTGGTCACCGCCTCGTTGGCGATCCTGATCCTGCAGCCGATCGGTGGCGCCATTTCCGATGCCATCGCCCACGGCGCCAATCTGGCGATCGACAAGGGCGGGCTGCTGGTGGGGGCGTTGCTCTCGGGGCTGTTCCTGCCGCTGGTGCTCTCCGGCCTGCATCAGGGGCTGGTGCCGATCCACGTCGAGCTGGTGCAGGCGCACGGTTCTAACCCGCTGCTGCCGATCCTGGCGATGGCCGGCGTCGGTCAGGTGGGGGCGGCGCTGGCGGTGCTGCTGAAAACCCGCAACGCGCGGCTGAAGAAGGTGATCAAAGGGGCGTTGCCGGTCGGCATTCTCGGCATCGGCGAGCCGCTGATCTTCGGGGTGACGCTGCCGCTGGGCCGGCCGTTTATCGGCGCCTGCCTCGGCGGCGCGGTAGGCGGCGCGCTGATCAGCTACTGGAAGGTGGCGACGGTCATCACCTTCGGCATTTCGGGGCTGCCTTTGGCGTTGACCATCGTCTCAGGTAAGGTGATGTTGTATCTGGCGGGGATGCTGATTACGATTATCGCCGGTTTTCTCTTCACCTGGATGATGGGGTTCGACGATCCCGAGGAGTAGCGTTTGAACGACAAGCAGCAACCGTCGGCCGCAGCAGGGCGCCGCGTGGTCTTTTTCGATCTGGACGGCACTCTGCATCAGGAGGATATGTTCGGCAGTTTCTTGCGTTTCCTGCTGCGCCGTTTACCGCTGAATCTGCTGCTGGTGATACCGCTGTTGCCATTGATTGGTCTGGCGCTGTTGCTGCTGGGGCGCGCCGCGCGCTGGCCGATGAGCCAGCTGCTGTGGGCGATTACTTTCGGGCGTACCGAAGCGACGCTGAAGGCGCTGGAGCGGCAGTTTATCGAGGCTTTCCGTCAGAAGGTGACCGCGTTTCCGGTGGTGCAAATGCGGCTGCGGCAGTATCTGGAGGAGCACGATGCCGAAGTGTGGCTGATTACCGGCTCGCCGGAGCAACTGGTGGAGCAGGTGTATCGGGATTCGGCGTTTCTGCCGCGGGTGCGGTTGATCGGCAGCCGCATCACGCGCCGCTGCGGCGGTTGGGTCTTGACCCTGCGCTGCCTGGGCGTGCAAAAAGTGGTGCAGTTGGAGCAACGGCTCGGCGCGCCGCTGAAGCTGTACAGCGGTTACAGCGACAGCAAGCAGGATAATCCACTGCTGTTCTTTTGCGAGCACCGCTGGCGGGTGAGCAAGCAGGGCGAGCTGCAGCAGCTGGAATAAACAAAGGGCGGAGAATTCCGCCCTTTGCTGTTATCGCTGCCGCGATCAGTCGTCGGTTACGTCGTGTGGTTTGCGCCCCAGCTGCCAAATCTTTTCCGCATAATGCCCCAACGCCCACAGGCTCAGGCCGAGCAGCGCGAAGAAAATCGTTTTCGGCATGCTGTCCCAGAAAAACTCGAACAGGCGGGTATAGAGGTTGATGCCGAGGAAGGTCAGCCCGAAACCGCGCAGCATGGCGTCGTCATGCTTCAACCCCAGCCAGATGGCGGCGAGGGCGGCCAGCCCGAACAGCAGGCTCCAGTGGAACAGCTCAATCTGGCGCGCGCGGTACCAGCTGTCGAGATCGCCGTAGTTGCCGAAGATGGACAGCAGCCACAGCGCGATGAACAGGTACAGCAGGCCCATTGCCAGCGACACCCGCTGCAGGCCGCGCTGCGCCAACAGCGGCCGCAGCAGCAATGCGGCGGCGATCAGCACCCCGCCGAAGGCGATAAAGCGAATCGGGTAGCTCATGCCGAGCCAGTAGGCGCCCCAGCCGGACAGGTAGCCGGTCTCGGCGCCGAAGGCATTGCCGAGCGACAGCAGGGCGAACCACCATACCAGTCCGGAGCGGCTGAACCAGCCGATCGTGCCGTACAGCAGCGCGGCGACCAGCAACAGCACGGAAACCCGCCCGCTGCCGTTATCCAGCCAGACCCCCAACTGCCATAAGGCGCAGGCGGTAAGCAACACGGCGACAAACAATGCCGCCTCGTTGCCGTAACGTTTTTCCGGGTGCCGTTGGCGGCGGCGCAGCGCCCAGACATAGGCCAGCGCCGCGAGTACGCCGACGATCGCCATGCGCACCGGCGCGTCGAAGCGGAACAGCCCGCTCAGCCATGCAAGCAGTTCGCTGTCGGCGAACAGGCTGGTGACGGCGATCAGCAGCGAGGCCAGCGCGGCGAGAAACGCATAGCGCGCCAGCCGTCGCCAGTCGAAAGGTTGCACGTCCACATGCTGCAGCAGTTGCTGCCGTTGTTCGGGCGTCATGGCGCCTTCCCCAACCCAACCGTCCAGCGCCTTGCGCACCACGACGGCGTTCTTTTTACTGAGTTTCATGCTTCTTGTCCCTGAATCATCTGCCGATTCGGCCAGTATAGCCATTGGCGCGCGGCTACGACAAAGGGAGGCTAGTGTGTATAATGCCCGCCGCAAAAGCGCACGAGGAATTATGCGATGACTGAATATAACGATGAGTACTGGATGCGTCAGGCATTGCAGCTGGCCCTGCGCGCGCAGGAAGAGGGCGAGGTGCCGGTGGGTGCGCTGCTGGTGCTGGACAATCAGGTCATCGGCGAGGGCTGGAACCGGCCGATCGGCCGCCACGATCCTACCGCACACGCCGAGATCATGGCGCTGCGCCAGGGCGGCGCGGTGCTGCAAAACTATCGCCTGCTGAACGCCACGCTGTACGTCACGCTGGAGCCCTGCGTGATGTGCGCCGGCGCGATGGTGCACAGCCGCATCCGCCGGTTGGTGTACGGCGCCGCCGACGAGAAAACCGGCGCGGCCGGCTCGCTGGTGGACATTTTGCGCCATCCGGGCATGAACCATCAGGTGGAGATCGTCTCGGGCGTGCTGGCGGACGAATGCGCCGCCACCCTGAGCAATTTCTTCCGCCTGCGCCGCGAACAGAAAAAAGCGCTCAGGCTGGCGCAGCGGGCGGCGGATAAGCCGGAATAATCAGTAGTTGAGCGCCAGTTCCGGCATCACCGTCGGGTAGCCTTTCCCCAACGCTTCCTGCTCGGCGGCCGCTTGCGCCGCCTTTCTCTCTTTTTCCTGCAGATAGCCCACCAGGCTGACCTGATAGCGGCGGATGTTTTCTACATAGTTGTAGGCTTCACGCCCGCGAGCATAGCCGTAGGTCAGCTGCGGGTAGTAGCGCTTTTGGCTGAGCATCGGCAGGCGCTGTTTGACGTCGACCCAGCTGTCCGGGTTGCCTTTTTGCGTCTTGGTCAGCTTGCGCGCGTCCAGCATATGGCCCCACCCCATGTTGTAGGCCGCCAGCGAGAACCAGATGCGCTCGTCTTCCGGCACGCTGTCCGGCACCTTGGCCATCAGCCGCTGCAGGTACAGGGCGCCGCCCTGAATGCTCTCTTCCGGATCGAGGCGATCGTTGACCCCCAGGCCGTCGGCGGTGGCGCGGGTCAGCATCATCAGGCCGCGCACGCCGGTGGGGGAAGTGGCCTGCGGATTCCAGTGCGATTCCTGATAGGCGATGGCCGCCAGCAGCTTCCAGTCGATCTCGTTGGCGTGCTTCTCGAACAACGGGCGGAAGTTGGGCAGCACCGAATCGATGGCCGACAGGAAGGTTTTGGTGTCCACATAGTCGAAGCTGCCGACGTGGCCGAGGTATTTCTCTTCCAGCCGCGCCAGGGTGCCGTCGTCCACCATCTGACTGTAGAAATCCAGCATCGCCGCGTACAGGCTGTCGTCGCCGTCGCGTTTGAGGTACCAGGTGACCGGCTCTTCGTCGGTGACGTCGAACGCCACCGCCAGCTGCGGATGGATGCGCTGCAGCAGCGCGATGGTCACCGAATCGCCGAGGGTATAGTCCAGCTTGCCGTCGGCCACCCGCTCCAGCAGTTCTTTGGAGGTGAGATCGCTGGAGGACTCCCAGGCGAGATCCGGGTATTTATCCTGCTTGAGCTGTTTTAGCGTGCTGACGTGCGCGGAACCGGAGGCGACCGCCAGCTTGCCTTTGATGTCGGCGAAGCTTTTCGGCCGCGGGGTGCCCAGCCGGTACACCAGCTGTTGGGAAACGGAGTAGTAGGCCGGGCCGGTGCGCGCGCGGCTGAGGCGCTCCTGGTTGTAGATCAGGCCCGCCGCCAGCAGGTCGGCGTCGTCGTCGTCCAGATCGTCGAACAGGTCATTGATGTTCTGATGGGGGATCACCACCAGCTTCACCCCGAGGTAGTTGGCGAAGCGCTTGGCCAGTTCGTAGTCGAGCCCACCCGGCCCTTGCTTGGTGTTAAAATAGATCAGCGGTGAATTCAGCGTGCTGATACGCAACTCGCCGCGGGAAATGATCTCCTGGAGTTGCCCGCCCTGGCCGCTGCGCCAGGTGATGTTGGGCCACAGCGCGAGAGCCAGAAGCAGAGTGACAACGCCGATGAGGATGTAGTTTATTTTAAGACGTTTCAAATAGTTATCCAGTGGTGGCACAGGTACGCCGGCGACGACAACCGCGACTTTTCTCATGGTTAAATCACCAGTGCGGGGGGCATTTTGCGCAACAAAACGCCAGTGTGCAACTTTATTGACACGTTATGACAATTCGACGGTGCGGCACGCTTTTATCAATAATCCCTACGCAAACGGTTTCGTCGGCGCCGAGGATTCTCTATAATGACGCGCGTTTTCCCCTGTTGCGCCCAATGAAGCGTCTTATCCTTCGCTTCGAAGACGAGAGAACTTTGATTATGGAAATTCTGCGTGGTTCGCCCGCTTTATCGGCTTTTCGCATTACCAAACTGCTGTCCCGCTGCCAGGACGCTCACCTGCCCGTCAGTGATATCTACGCCGAGTACGTCCACTTTGCCGATGTCAGCGCACCGCTAAGTGCCGAAGAACACGCCAAGCTTCAGCGTCTGCTCAAGTACGGTCCTTCTCTCGCCGAACACGCCCCTGAAGGCCGGCTGCTGCTGGTTACGCCGCGTCCGGGCACCATTTCTCCCTGGTCTTCCAAAGCCACCGACATCGCCCACAACTGCGGTCTGCAACAGGTGCTGCGGCTGGAGCGCGGTCTGGCGTTCTACGTCAAGGCGCCTGAACTGACGGAAGCCCAGTGGCGGCAGCTCGCTGCGCTGCTGCACGACCGCATGATGGAAACCGTCTTCAGCGAGCTGCAACAGGCCGAACAGCTGTTCGCGCACCATCAGCCGGCGCCGTATCAGTCGGTCGACGTGCTGGGCGCAGGGCGCGCCGCGCTGGAGCAGGCCAACGTTCGGCTCGGCCTGGCGCTGGCGCAGGATGAGATCGACTACCTGCTGAATGCCTTTACCGGTTTGGGGCGCAACCCGACGGATATCGAACTTTATATGTTCGCGCAGGCTAACTCCGAGCACTGCCGCCACAAGATTTTCAACGCCGACTGGATCATCGACGGCGAGCAGCAGCCCAAGTCGCTGTTCAAAATGATCAAGAATACCTACGAGCAGACGCCGGACTACGTGCTGTCGGCGTATAAAGACAACGCCGCCGTGATGGAAGGTTCGCAGGTCGGCCGCTTCTTCGCCGCGCCGGAGAACGGCACGTACGATTACCATCAGGAAGACGCGCACATCCTGATGAAGGTGGAAACTCACAACCACCCGACGGCGATTTCGCCGTGGCCGGGCGCCGCGACCGGCTCCGGCGGCGAGATCCGCGACGAGGGCGCCACCGGCCGCGGCGCCAAGCCGAAGGCCGGCCTGGTGGGCTTCTCGGTGTCCAACCTGCGCATTCCCGGCTTTGAACAGCCGTGGGAGCAGGACTTCGGCAAGCCGGAACGCATCGTCACCGCACTGGACATCATGACCGAAGGCCCGCTGGGCGGCGCGGCGTTCAACAACGAATTCGGTCGCCCGGCGCTGCTGGGCTACTTCCGCACCTATGAAGAGCGCGTCAACAGCCATAACGGCGTCGAGCTGCGCGGCTACCACAAACCGATCATGCTGGCGGGCGGCATCGGCAACATCCGCGCCGATCACGTGCAGAAAGGGGAAATCACCGTCGGCGCCAAGCTGGTGGTGCTGGGCGGCCCGGCGATGAATATCGGCCTGGGCGGCGGCGCGGCGTCCTCGATGGCGTCCGGCCAGTCCGATGCCGATCTGGACTTCGCTTCGGTGCAGCGCGACAACCCGGAAATGGAACGCCGCTGTCAGGAAGTGATCGACCGCTGCTGGCAGCTGGGCGACCAGAACCCGATCCTGTTTATCCATGACGTCGGCGCCGGCGGCCTGTCCAACGCCATGCCGGAGCTGGTGAGCGACGGCGGCCGCGGTGGGCGCTTCGAGCTGCGCGATATCCTCAACGACGAGCCGGGCATGAGCCCGCTGGAAGTGTGGTGCAACGAATCGCAGGAACGTTACGTGATGGCGATCGCCCCGGCGCAGATGGCGCAGTTCGACGAGATCTGCCGCCGCGAGCGCGCGCCTTATGCGGTGATCGGTGAAGCGACCGAAGAACAGCACCTGACGCTGAACGACCGCCACTTCGACAACCAACCGATCGACATGCCGCTGGACGTGCTGCTCGGCAAAACGCCGAAGATGACCCGCGATGTCACCCGTCTGCAGGCGCAGGGCCAGGCGGTGCAGCGTGGGGACATCACGCTGGCCGACGCGGTGAAGCGCGTGCTGCATCTGCCGGCCGTCGCGGAGAAAACCTTCCTGATCACCATCGGCGACCGCACCGTCACCGGCATGGTGGCGCGTGACCAAATGGTCGGCCCGTGGCAGATCCCGGTGGCCGACTGCGCGGTCACCACCGCCAGCCTGGACAGCTATTACGGCGAGGCGATGTCGATCGGCGAACGCGCGCCGGTGGCGCTGCTGGACTTCGCCGCTTCCGGCCGCCTGGCGGTCGGGGAAGCGCTGACCAACCTGGCTGCCACGGAAATCGGCAGCCTGAAGCGCGTGAAGCTGTCCGCCAACTGGATGGCCGCCGCCGGCCACCCGGGCGAAGACGCCGGCCTGTACGAAGCGGTGAAAGCGGTGGGCGAAGAGCTGTGCCCGGCGCTGGGCATCACCATTCCGGTGGGCAAAGACTCCATGTCGATGAAAACCCGCTGGCAGGAAGGCGACGAACAGCGCGAAATGACCTCGCCGCTGTCGCTGGTCATCACCGCCTTTGCCCGCGTGGAAGACGTGCGCCACACCGTGACGCCGCAATTGCGCACCGATAAGGGCGACAGCGCGCTGCTGTTGATCGATCTGGGCAACGGCCATAACGCGCTGGGCGCTACCGCGCTGGCGCAGGTTTATCGCCAACTGGGCGACAAACCGGCCGATGTGCGCGATGTCGCGCAGCTGGCGGGCTTCTTCAACGCCATGCAGCAGCTGGTGGCCGATCGCGCGCTGCTGGCTTATCACGACCGCGCCGACGGCGGCCTGCTGGTGACGCTGGCGGAGATGGCCTTTGCCGGTCACTGCGGCGTAGAGGTTAACCTCGATGGCCTCGGCGACGATGCGCTGGCGGTGCTGTTCAACGAAGAGCTGGGCGCGGTGATCCAGGTGAGCGCCGAACGTCTCGACGAGGTGAAGCAGGCGTTCGCTCAGCATGGGCTGACCGACAACGTGCATCAGATCGGCAGCGCGCAGGCCGGCGATCGTTTCGTCATCAACCAACATGGCAAGGTGTTGTACAGCGAAAGCCGCAATACGCTGCGCACCTGGTGGGCGGAAACCACCTGGCAGATGCAGCGCCTGCGCGACAACCCGGCGTGCGCCGATCAGGAACATCAGGCCAAGCAGGATGAACAAGATCCCGGCCTGAACGTGAAGCTGACCTTCGCACCTGAGGAAGACATCGCTGCGCCGTACATCGCCAAGGGCGCTCGCCCGAAAGTGGCGGTGCTGCGCGAGCAGGGGGTGAACTCCCACGTTGAAATGGCGGCGGCGTTCCACCGCGCCGGCTTTGACGCCGTGGACGTGCACATGAGCGATCTGCTGGCCGGGCGCCGCGATCTGCAGGACTTCCACACGCTGGTGGCCTGCGGCGGCTTCTCTTACGGCGACGTCCTGGGCGCCGGCGAAGGCTGGGCGAAGTCTATCCTGTTCAACGAGCGGGTGCGCGACGAGTTTGAAGCGTTCTTCCACCGTCCGCAGACGCTGGCGCTGGGCGTGTGCAACGGCTGCCAGATGATGTCCAACCTGCGTGAGCTGATCCCGGGCGCCGAACACTGGCCGCGCTTCGTGCGCAACCTGTCGGATCGCTTCGAGGCGCGCTTCAGCCTGGTGGAAGTGGCGGCCAGCCCGTCGCTGTTCATGCAGGGCATGACCGGCTCGCGCATGCCGATCGCCGTTTCCCACGGTGAAGGGCACGTCGAAGTGCGCGATGCGGCGCATCTGGCGGCGTTGGAAAGCCACGGCCTGGTGGCGCTGCGTTTCGTCAACAACGCCGGTCAGGTGACGGAAGCTTATCCGGCCAACCCGAACGGCTCGCCGAACGGCATTACCGCAGTGACCAGCGCCAGCGGGCGCGCCACGGTGATGATGCCGCACCCGGAGCGCGTGTTCCGCACCGTCAGCAACTCCTGGCACCCGGAAGAGTGGGGCGAGGACAGCCCGTGGATGCGTATGTTCCGCAACGCCCGTAAGCAGCTGGGCTAAAAACGGTCACCACCGTACAGAGGGCGCAAGCAATTGCGCCCTTTTTTATGGCCGGCGTTCGCCGTCTGGCGGCAGTGTCTGCATTTTGCGACAAGCGCTATTTCCCCTGTCGCCAAATGGAGACGTTTAACTAATTGATTTTATTGTAGGTAAGCAGGTTTGACTTTAGTTGTCTGCATTTGGCGACAGCACGGCGTTTTTTTCATCGCTCATCAGTGCGTAATGGGTGGGGGAATTTGCTGATGTAATTTTATTTTTAAATAAAATCATTGTGTTATTATTTTTATTGCAAAGTTGGCACGCTACGTGCATTATTCTTGGCGGCTGCTCATTCACCTTTTTATGACGGCGCCGTAATTAGACGGCAAATCGCCTCATAAGCCTCCGAATGATGCCAAAGAAATGGTGCCTATCGTCCAACCAAACCGATAACAGACCGCGCAAGCGGCTTTATCAAGCATCGGGCGACACGTGGAGTGAGGCACCGCCTGTATCCAACTGTGATGAAGGGTTCATCAATCCTGGATACTTACGGATGCTATTCGTCCTGTTCGATGCCAGCCGCTGCGCTACATCACCCTGGGGACGAGGTTTAAGGGCATCCACACTTTCCTTGCGTTGGGGCAAGTTTCTTGCCCCGATGTCAATTCTCAACGCTGCGCTATGCCCGTTTCGTTGCCTATGCCCTCGAACGCAGACGCTATCCCCACACTCTCGTTTTCGCGCCGGTTGATGTTACCGGGGCCGCATGCCGTCGGCAGGCCAGGCCCATGGGCGCGCTTCGCCGATCCCGCGGCTTTTTCCTTGCGCGTTCAGGATTCTCCCCTGCCGGGCTTTTCTCTTTCCGGCGAGTCAGTTAGCATCGTGACAGAGCTGAGAGAATGAGATGATTTCGTTGAAAAAATGGCGTTTATTCCCCCGTTCGCTGCGGCAATTGGTGCTGCTGGCCTTCCTGTTGGTGCTGCTGCCGCTGTTGGTGCTGGCCTATCAAGCCTACCAGAGCCTGGATCACCTCAGCGCGCAGGCGGCGGACATCAACCGCACCACGCTGGTGGACGCGCGGCGCAGCGAGGCGATGACCAGCGTGGCGCTGGAGATGGAGCGCAGCTATCGTCAGTACTGCGTGCTGGTCGATCCTACGCTGCAGAAGCTGTACCAGAACCAGCGCAAACAGTATTCGCAGATGCTGGACGCCCACGCGCCGATCCTGCCGGACGAGCGCTACTACCAAACGCTGCGTCAGTTGCTGACCCAGCTGGCGGCGATCAAATGCCATAACAGCGGGCCGGACCAAGAGGCTTCGGCCCTGCTCGAATCGTTCTCCCGTTCCAACGCCGAAATGGTGCAGGCCACGCGCGCGGTGGTGTTCTCGCGCGGCCAGCAGCTGCAGCAAGCCATCGCCGAGCGCGGCCAGTTCTTCGGCTGGCAGGCGCTGCTGTTGTTCCTGGTCAGCGTGCTGCTGGTGGTGCTGTTCACCCGCATGATCATCGGGCCGGTCAAGGCCGTGGAACGGATGATCAATCGCCTGGGGGAAGGGCGCGCGCTGGGCAGCACCGCGTCGTTCAAAGGGCCGCGCGAGCTGCGTTCGCTGGCGCAGCGCATCATTTGGCTGAGCGAGCGGCTGGCGTGGCTGGAATCGCAGCGCCACGAGTTCTTGCGCCATATCTCGCACGAGTTGAAAACGCCGCTGGCCAGCATGCGTGAAGGCACCGAACTGCTGGCCGACGAAGTGGCGGGGCCGCTGACCTCCGATCAAAAAGAGGTGGTGGCGATCCTCGACAACAGCAGTCGCCACCTGCAGCAGCTGATTGAACAACTGCTGGATTACAACCGCAAACTGGCCGACGGCCCGGCGGAACACGAGAACGTCGAGCTGCGCGAGATGGTCGATTTGGTGGTCGCCGCGCACAGTTTGCCGGCGCGGGCGAAGATGATTTCCACCGAAATCGCGCTGGAGGCGGAAATCTGCTGGGCAGAGCCTACGCTATTAATGCGCGTGCTGGATAATCTCTACTCCAATGCGGTGCACTACGGCAAGGAATCCGGTAACATTTGGATCCGCAGCCGTCAGGTTGGACAACGGGTGCAAATCGACGTCGCCAATACCGGCACGCCGATCCCCGAGGCTGAAAGAGCCATGATTTTCGAGCCTTTTTTCCAGGGTAGTCACCAGCGAAAAGGGGCGGTAAAAGGAAGCGGACTGGGGTTGAGCATCGCTCAGGACTGTATCCGTCGCATGCGCGGTGAGCTGCAACTGGCGACGGTCGCCGGTGCAGACGTCTGCTTCCGCATTGAACTGCCGTTAACCGCCGAGAATGAATAAATAATGTACACATGGTCTAAACGCCTTCGTCTTTCGCAGACCGAACGTTCACCGCGTGCCACGCACAGAGCGCCGCTCGGCAAACGCCCGATCAGCTGGTTGGGCGCCGTTTTCTTTATGCCGCTGTTGCTGGCGGGCTGCGTCGATCGCGCGGTCAGCGGCGGCCTGAGCGCTCAGCAGCAAGAAGCGATCCCGGATACCAAGGTGATCGATTACCGCACCGCGGCCTGCGATACCCTGTGGCAGTTGGACGACAAGGACGCGCTGGATAACGCGCTCTACTGGCTGCGTGCGATGGACTGCGCCGATCGCATCGGCTCAACCCAGGCGCGCGCGCTGGCGAAAACGGTGCCTGGCGACAGCTGGTCCGGCGTTTTCAAACAGAGCATCCTGCTGGGGAGCGCACAGCCGACCTCCGGCGAACGCCGCCAGATGATCGACAGGATCAACAGCTACCGGATGGAGTTTCCCGGTTCGCTGCGTCCACTGACGCAGCTGTGGCGCCAGCAGCAGATGCTGCAGATCACGCTGTTCGATGAGAAAGCGCGTTATCAGCATCTGCAGGAAAGCAGCGACAGCCAGATCGATTCGCTGCGCCAGAGCCAGGCGCGCTTGCAATCGCAGCTGCAGGACACCTCGCGCAAGCTGGAAAACCTGACCGACATCGAGCGCCAGCTCTCATCGCGCAAGCAGCTGCAAGGGGAAATACCGGACAACGGCACAGGCTCGCAAAAGGGCGAAGCCGCCGGTAAAAACGGCGCGGCCGCGAAAGGGGCTGAGCCGCAGGACGAGCCGGAAAAGGGCACTGCGCTGCCGGTTGAACCGGAAGACACCTATACGCCGCACCCTGCCAATAAGGAGTCCCACGCGCAATGACCGCACGCAAACCGGCCAACCTGTTATTGGTTGACGACGATCCCAGCCTGCTGAAGCTGCTGGGCATGCGCCTGACCAGCGAAGGTTTTCACGTCACCACCGCCGAAAGCGGCCAGGAAGCGCTGCGCCTGCTGGCGCGCGAACAGATCGATCTGGTGATCAGCGATCTGCGCATGGATGAGATGGACGGCATGGCGCTGTTCGCCGAGATCCAAAAACATCAGCCGGGCATGCCGGTGATCATTCTCACCGCGCACGGTTCGATTCCCGATGCGGTGGCCGCCACCCAGCAGGGGGTGTTCAGCTTTCTCACCAAGCCGGTGGATCGCGATGCGCTGTACAAGGCCATCGACGAGGCGCTCGCGCTGTCGGCCAGCCCGGCCGGCGACGATGCCTGGCGGGAAGACATCGTCACCCGCAGCCCGTTGATGCTGCGCCTGCTGGAGCAGGTGAAAATGGTGGCGCAGTCGGACGTCAGCGTATTGATCAACGGCCAGAGCGGCACCGGTAAAGAGGTGGTGGCGCAGGCGATCCACGCGGCCAGCCCGCGCGCCAGCAAGGCGTTCATCGCCATCAACTGCGGCGCGCTGCCGGAGCAGCTGCTGGAGTCCGAACTGTTCGGCCACGCCAAGGGCGCCTTTACCGGTGCGGTCAGCAGCCGCGAAGGGCTGTTCCAGGCGGCGGCGGGCGGCACGCTGTTCCTTGACGAGATCGGCGATATGCCGCTGTCGCTGCAGGTGAAGTTGCTGCGCGTGCTGCAGGAGCGCAAGGTGCGGCCGCTCGGCAGCAATCGCGATCTGGACATTGACGTACGCATCATCTCCGCCACCCACCGCGATCTGCAAAAGGCGATGGCGAAGAACGAGTTCCGCGAGGATCTCTACTACCGCCTCAACGTGGTGAACCTCAAGATCCCGGCGCTCAACGAGCGCGCCGAAGATATCCCGCTGCTGGCCAATCACCTGTTGCGCGAAGCGGCTCAGCGGCACAAGCCGTTCGTGCGCAGCTTCTCGACCGACGCCATGAAGCGGCTGATGACCGCCAGCTGGCCGGGCAACGTGCGTCAGTTGGTCAACGTCATCGAGCAGTGCGTGGCGCTGACCTCTGCGCCGGTGATCAGCGAAGCGTTGGTGGAGCAGGCGCTGGAAGGGGAAAATACCGCGCTGCCGACCTTTGCCGAAGCGCGCAACCAGTTCGAGTTGCATTACCTGCGCAAGCTGCTGCAGATCACCAAGGGCAACGTGACCCAGGCCGCGCGCATGGCGGGCCGCAACCGCACCGAGTTTTACAAATTGCTGTCGCGCCACGAGCTGGACGCCAACGATTTTAAAGAATGACAGTTTCCCGCCGGCGCCTGCCACGCAGGTTCTCAACAAATCCGGCGGAATGATTTACACTCCGTTCTCTTTGCCGCGGCGCGCCCCGGCGTAGAGCACCATGGAACGTATTAAGCGGGATCGTACACAAATGAGCAGATCACTTTCCATCGCCCTGGCCCAGCTGAACCTGCTGGTCGGCGACATTGAAGGCAACACCGAACGCATGTTGCAAATCGTGCAGGAGCAGCAGAAGGCGGGAGCCGATCTGGTCATGTTCAGCGAACTGGCGCTGTCCGGCTACCCGCCGGAAGACCTGCTGTACCGCAATGATTTCTATCAGCGCTGCGATGCGCAGCTGCTGCGCCTGCAGCAGGCCTCCGCCGAGACGGCGATCCTGGTCGGCCACCCGTGGCGCGAAGGCGACAAGCTGTACAACGCGCTGTCGCTGTTCGCCGAAGGCCGCCTGCTGACCCGCTACTTCAAGCAGCAGCTGCCGAACTACGGCGTGTTCGATGAGAAGCGCTATTTCCACGCCGGCAACGACACCTGCGTGGTGCAATTGAAAGGCTACCGTCTGGGGCTGCTGATCTGCGAAGATCTGTGGTTCCCTGAGCCGATCGACGCCGCCAAGGCGGCCGGCGCGGAGATTATCCTGTCGATCAACGCCTCGCCGTATAATCGCGAAAAACCGTATATCCGCAAAACGCTGATGGCCGGCCACTGCCAGCGCACCCAGCTGCCGCTGGTGTACCTCAACCAGGTCGGCGGCCAGGATGAGCTGATCTTCGACGGCTGCTCCAAGGTCTTCGACGCCGCCGGCACCATGACTCACCGTCTGGCGGCCTTCGACGAGCAGGTCACTCGCGTGGCATTCAACGAGCTGGATGTGGTGCCGATGGCCGATCCGGCCGCCGAACTGCCGCAGCTGGCGCAGGTGTATCAGGCGCTGGTGCTGGCGGTGCGCGACTACGTGACCAAAAACGGCTTTAAAGGCGCGGTGCTGGGGCTGTCCGGCGGCATCGACTCGGCGCTGACGCTGGCGATCGCCGTGGATGCGTTGGGCAAAGACAAGGTGCAGGCGCTGATGATGCCATTCCGCTACACCGCGGATATCAGCATCGCCGACGCCAAGGAAGAGGCGGAAATCCTCGGCGTGGAGTTCGATATCGTCTCCATCGAACCGATGTTCGACGCCTTTATGGGCCAGCTGTCGCCGATGTTCGCCGGCACCGAGCGCGACACCACCGAAGAGAACCTGCAGGCGCGTTGCCGCGGGGTGGTGCTGATGGCGCTGTCCAACAAGCGCCGCAGCATCGTGCTGACCACCGGCAACAAGAGCGAAATGGCGGTCGGTTACGCCACGCTGTACGGCGATATGGCCGGCGGTTTCGACGTGCTGAAGGACGTGCCGAAAACGCTGGTGTTCAAGCTGTCTGAATACCGTAACACCGTCTCCTACGTGATCCCGCAGCGGGTGATCGATCGCCCGCCGTCCGCCGAGCTGGCGCCGGATCAGGTCGATCAGGACAGCCTGCCGCCGTACGATATCCTGGATGCGATCCTGGAAGGCTACGTCGAGCGCGACAAGTCGGTCGCCGATCTGGTGGCCGAAGGGTTCGACGAAGCGATCGTGCGCAAGGTGATCCGCCTAGTGGACATCAACGAATACAAGCGGCGTCAGGCCGCCGTCGGGCCGCGCATCACCGCCCGTAACTTCGGCAAAGACCGCCGCTACCCCATCACATCCGGTTTTGGCCGCAAAAATTGGTAAAAGGAAAGAAGATGAAAAAGATCGACGCGATTATCAAGCCGTTCAAACTGGATGACGTCCGCGAAGCGCTGGCCGAAGTGGGCATCACCGGCATGACGGTCACCGAAGTCAAAGGCTTCGGCCGCCAGAAGGGCCACACCGAGCTGTACCGCGGCGCCGAATACATGGTCGATTTTCTGCCTAAGGTGAAGATCGAGATCGTGGTTGCCGACGACATCGTCGACACCTGCGTGGAAACCATTATGCAAACCGCGCAGACCGGCAAGATCGGCGACGGCAAAATCTTCGTCTTCGACGTGGCGCGCGTGGTGCGTATCCGTACCGGCGAGCAGGACGAAGAAGCGATCTGATCCTCCGCAGGTTCATCGGCCATCAGGAGGGCGCAGCATGCTGCGCCCTTGTCATTTCTGCTCCCCGTACATCACACTTCTTCGCCTCGCCGTTTCCCCCATTTTTGCCTGCGGGCATTCTAAAAAAGCGAACGCTATCGCGTTTTTGACACTTTTCCCGATCGCTTCACGGCTGGCGTCTACACTCAACGCAATGTTTTTGCTTGAGGAATCACCCCCATGATGACGTTACGCCAAATCCGCCACTTCATCGCCGTGGCGGAAACCGGGTCGATCTCCGCCGGCGCCCAGGCGGTGTTTGTCTCCCAGTCTTCGCTGACGCTGGCGATCCAGCAGCTGGAAACCGAGATCGGCGTGCGGCTGTTCGATCGCCACGCCAAGGGCATGACGCTGACCCATCAGGGGCACCAATTCTTGCGCCAGTCGTATCTGATCCTGGCGACGGTGGACAACGCCAAGCGCAGCCTGCAGATCGGCACCGAAAGCCTGACCGGCAAGCTGACCATCGGCGTCACCAGCCTGGTGGCCGGTTACTTCCTGGTGGAACTGCTCACGCGCTTTAAATCGGCTTATCCCAATGTCACCGTGCAGGTGGTTGAAGACGAACGCCCGTACATCGAGCATCTGCTGGTCAGCGGCGAGATCGACATCGGCGTGCTGATCTTGTCGAACATCGAGGACCGCGACGCGCTGCAGACCGAGGTGCTGATGCACTCGCCGTATCGCCTGTGGCTGCCGCCGCTGCACCCGCTGCTGGAGCACGAGAGCATCAGCCTGGCGGACGTGGCCAAACAGCCGCTGATCCAGCTCAACGCCGATGAAATGGACGTGCACGCGCGGCGCATCTGGGCGCGCGCCGGGCTGAAGCCGGAGATCGCCATGAAGACCGCCTCGACCGAGGCGGTGCGCAGCCTGGTGGCGGCGGGGATGGGAGTCTCCATCCAGCCGGATATGGCGTACCGCGCCTGGTCGCTGGAGGGCAACATGATCGAGGCGCGCAAGCTGGACGATCTGCTGGAGCCGCTGGATATCGGGTTGGCATGGCGGCGCGGCAGCGCGCGGCCGGAGCTGGTGACGCCGTTCCTCACCATCGCGCGCGAGAACGGCAGCAAACATGCCGCCGGGCTTAAGCATTCGATTTAATCGAACGCGTCGTTCAGTATTTAGAATTTGTTGCCCGCCAGAGGCTCGCTTAGGCTGATTAAAACTAACTTATTCACATTTGGTTAACGTTTTTGTCACTTAGGGGCGTCAGGCGATGGCGGATGTGCAGGTTCTCTCAGGTTTGTCCTGTCAGCAGTTCATTAACGGTCAGCTTATCGACGGCGAAGGCCAGCAGGAGTGCATCGTCAATCCGGCCAACGGCGAGACGCTGATCGCCCTGACCGAAGCCTCTGCGGCACAGGTCGGCAGCGCGGTGAAAGCCGCGCAGCAGGCGTTTGGCCATTGGTCGCGCACTACGCCGGCCCAGCGCGCCACGCTGTTGCTGCGTATCGCCGACGCCATTGAGCGGCAGGCGCCGCAGCTGGCGCAGCTGGAGGCCCTCAACTGCGGCAAACCGCTGCATCAGGCGCTCAATGACGATCTGCCGGCGGCGGTCGACGTGTTCCGCTTCTTTGCCGGCGCGGTGCGCACGCAGCAAGGGCAACTGGCCGGTGAGTATGTGCCGGGCCACACCTCGATGATCCGCCGCGATCCCATTGGCGTGGTGGCCTCGATCGCCCCCTGGAACTATCCGCTGATGATGGCGGCGTGGAAGATCGCGCCGGCGTTGGCGGCGGGCAATACCGTGGTGTTTAAACCCTCCGAACATACGCCGCTGACCATTCTGGCGTTGGTGCCTGCGCTGCAAGAGATCCTGCCGCCGGGCGTGCTGAACATCGTCTATGGCGGCGGTGAAGGGGTCGGCAGCCAGCTGGTGGGGCACCCGCAGGTGCGGCTGGTGTCGGTCACCGGCGATATCGTCACCGGGCAAAAAATCCTCCAGGCGGCGGCTAAAAGCGTCAAGCGCACCCATCTGGAGCTGGGGGGCAAGGCGCCGGTGATTGTTTGCGACGACGCCGATCTCGACGAGGTGGTCAACGGCATTCGCACCTACGGCTATTACAACGCCGGCCAGGACTGCACCGCCGCCTGCCGCATCTACGCGCAGGCCGGCATCTATCCCAAACTGGTGGACGCGCTGGGCGAAGCGGTCGCCAGCCTGCGCTTCGCCCGCAAGCGCGATCAGGACAACGAGATCGGCCCGTTGATAAGTGCCCGCCAGCGCGATCGCGTCGCCAGTTTTGTCGAGCGGGCGCTCAGCCAACCGCATATCGAATTGATCACCGGTGCCGCGGCGCACTCCGGGCCGGGGTTCTACTACCAGCCGACCTTGCTGGCGGGTTGCCTGCAAAGCGACGAGATCGTGCAGCGTGAGGTGTTTGGCCCGGTGGTCAGCGTCACGCGCTTCGAACACCTGGAGCAGGCGGTCGCCTGGGCCAACGACTCGGAATACGGGCTGGCCTCGTCGGTGTGGACGCAAAATATCGATCGGGCGCTGCACATTGCCGCCCATCTGCAGTACGGCAGCACCTGGATCAACACTCATTTCACCTTGGCGAGCGAAATGCCGCACGGCGGCCTGAAACGCTCCGGCTACGGCAAGGATCTGTCCAGCGATTCGCTGCAGGATTACAGCGTTGTCAGGCACGTAATGGCGAAGTTCAAAGCCAGCTTCTAACGGTTATATCAAGAAAAATCAGGCGGCAGCCGTTCCCTGCCGCATACCGATAAGCAACACAGGGGTAATTACGATGGGAAAAACTACCGCAGTCACCACCACCGTCTCCGCGCTCTGTCTCACCGTGCTGTGCGGCCTGGCCCAGGCGGCCGATCTGCCGCAGTCGCTGGGCAAAGGCGAAGGCCGGCTGGACATCATCGCCTGGCCCGGCTACATCGAACGCGGCCAGTCCGACAAAAACTACGACTGGGTCACCCAGTTTGAAAAGCAAACCGGCTGTGCGGTGAACGTGAAGACCGCCGCCACCTCCGATGAAATGGTCAGCCTGATGGCCAAGGGCGGCTACGATCTGGTGACCGCCTCCGGCGACGCCTCGCTACGCCTGATCTTCGGCAAGCGGGTGCAGCCGATCAACACCGCGCTGATCCCGAACTGGAAGAACATCGATCCGCGCCTGCTGAACGGCGCCTGGTATACCGTGGACGGCAAAACTTACGGCACGCCGTACCAGTGGGGACCGAACCTGCTGATGTACAACACCAAAACCTTCCCGACGCCGCCGGACAGCTGGGCGGTGATCTTCCAGCAGCAGAACCTGCCGGACGGTAAGAGCAACCAGGGGCGGGTGCAGGCTTACGACGGCCCGATCTACATCGCCGACGCGGCGCTGTTCCTGAAGGCCACCCAGCCGCAGCTCGGCATCAGCGATCCTTACCAGCTCAACGAAGAGCAGTATCAGGCGGCGCTGAAGCTGCTGCGTAGCCAGCACGCGCTGATCCACCGCTACTGGCACGATACCTCGGTGCAGATGAGCGACTTTAAAAACGAAGGCGTGGTGGCCTCCAGCGCCTGGCCGTATCAGGCCAACGCCCTGAAGGGCGAAGGACAGCCGATCGCCACCGTGTTCCCGAAAGAGGGCGTGACCGGCTGGGCGGACACCACCATGCTGCATGCCGATGCCAAACACCCGAGCTGCGCCTACCAGTGGATGAACTGGTCGCTGGAGCCGAAGGTGCAGGGCGACGTGGCGGCCTGGTTCGGGTCGGTGCCGGCTTCACCGGCGGGCTGCAAGGCCAGCGCGCTGCTGGGTGAGAAGGGTTGCGAAACCAACGGTTTCAACCAGTTCGACAAAATCGCCTTCTGGAAAACGCCGCAGGCGCAGGGCGGCAAGTTCGTGCCGTACAGCCGCTGGACCCAGGATTACATCGCCATCATGGGCGGCCGCTAAGCCGCGGGGCGCAGCCCGCTGCGCCCGAATTACATCAGAATGGAGCACAGAAAATGACCATTGCCGTGCAATTCATCGATGTTTCGCGGACTTTCGGCGATGTTCGCGCCGTGGATCGGGTATCCATCGACATTCAGGACGGGGAATTCTTCTCCATGCTCGGGCCGTCCGGCTCGGGCAAAACCACCTGCCTGCGCCTGATCGCCGGCTTTGAACAGCTGACTTCCGGCTCTATTCGCATTCACGGCCAGGAAGCCGCCAACCTGCCGCCGTACCAGCGCGACGTGAACACCGTGTTTCAGGATTACGCGCTGTTCCCGCACATGTCGGTGCTGGAAAACGTCGCCTACGGCCTGATGGTGAAGGGCGTCGCCAAACGCGAGCGGCTGGCGCGGGCGCAAGAGGCGCTGGAGAGCGTGGCGCTCGGTTTCGTCGCCGAACGCAAACCGGCGCACCTGTCGGGCGGCCAGCGGCAGCGCGTGGCGCTGGCGCGCGCGCTGGTCAATCGGCCGCGGGTGCTGCTGCTGGACGAGCCGCTCGGCGCGCTGGATCTCAAGCTGCGCGAGCAGATGCAGGGCGAGCTGAAGAAGCTGCAGCGTCAGTTGGGCATCACCTTTATCTTCGTCACCCACGATCAAAGCGAAGCGCTGTCGATGTCCGATCGGGTGGCGGTGTTCAATAACGGCCGCATCGAGCAGGTGGATACGCCGCGCGAGCTTTACATGCGGCCGAAGACGCCGTTCGTCGCCGAGTTCGTCGGCACCTCCAACGTGGTGCGCAGCGAGCTGGCGCAGCGCCTGCTTGGCGAAAGCCGAACCTTCTCGATCCGGCCGGAACATATCCGCCTGCTGGAGCAAGGCGGCGCGGCGCAGGACGAAATCCAGGTGCAGGGCACGCTGCAGGAAATCCACTACCAGGGCGCGGCCACGCGCTATGAGATCGCGCTGAACGGCGGCGAAAAGCTGCTGGTCAGCCAGGCCAATCCACAGTGGATCGCCGCAGGGCAACAGCGTCAGATCGGCCAGCCGATCGTCGCCTGCTGGCCGCGCGCGGCGATGGTGCCGCTGCTGGAGGAGAGGTGAGATGGACATGAGCATCGATTCCCCCTCGGCGCGCGGTGGTAGCGTGCGCGCGCTGTCGACCTGGCTCTATCGCCGGCCGACGCTGTATCTGCTGTTACTGCTGGTGCCGCCGCTGCTGTGGTTCGGCGCGGTGTACCTCGGCTCGCTGCTGACGCTGCTGTGGCAGGGGTTCTACACCTTCGACGATTTCACCATGGCGGTGACGCCGGATCTGACCTTCGCCAACCTGGCGGCGCTGTTCAACCCGGCCAACTACGACATCATCCTGCGTACGCTGACCATGGCGGTGCTGGTGTCGCTGGCCAGCGCGGTACTGGCGTTCCCGATCGCCTATTACATGGCGCGCTACACCAGCGGCCGCGTCAAGGCGTTCTTTTACATCGCGGTGATGATGCCGATGTGGGCCAGCTATATCGTTAAAGCCTATGCCTGGACCCTGCTGCTGGCGAAAGACGGCGTGGCGCAGTGGTTCCTGCAGCACCTGGGGCTGGAGCCGCTGTTGGCTTCGCTGCTGACGGTGCCCGGCGTCGGCGGCAACACGCTGTCGACCTCGGGGCTGGGGCGTTTTCTGGTGTTCGTCTATATCTGGCTGCCGTTCATGATCCTGCCGATCCAGGCGGCGCTGGAGCGCCTGCCGCCCTCGCTGCTGCACGCCTCGGCGGATCTGGGCGCCCGGCCGGCGCAGACCTTCCGCCACGTCATTTTGCCGCTGGCGGTGCCGGGCATCGCCGCCGGATCGATCTTCACCTTTTCGCTGACGCTGGGCGATTTCATCGTGCCGCAGCTGGTGGGGCCGCCGGGCTATTTCATCGGCAGCATGGTCTATGCCCAGCAGGGCGCGATCGGCAATATGCCGATGGCCGCGGCCTTTACGCTGGTGCCGATCGTTCTGATCGCCATCTACCTTTCCATCGTCAAACGTCTGGGGGCTTTCGATGCACTCTGAACGCGCGCCCTTAGGGCTGAAGCTGGCCGCCTGGGGCGGACTTGTCTTCCTGCATTTCCCGTTGGCGATCATCGCCATCTATGCCTTCAACACCGAAGACGCGGCCTTCAGCTTCCCGCCGAAGGGCTTTACGCTGCACTGGTTCAACGTCGCCGCCGGGCGGCAGGACATCCTCGATGCGGTGCTGCTGTCGGCGCAGATCGCCTGCCTGGCGACCGCCATCGCGCTGGTGCTCGGCACCCTGGCGGCGGCGGCGCTGTATCGGCGCGATTTTTTCGGCAAAGACAGCATTTCGCTGCTGCTGCTGCTGCCGATCGCGCTGCCGGGGATCGTCACCGGCCTGGCGCTGCTGGCGGCGTTCAAGGCGCTGAACATCGAGCCGGGCATCCTGACCATCGTCGTCGGCCATGCGACGTTCTGCGTGGTGATCGTGTTCAACAACGTCATCGCCCGATTCCGCCGCACCTCGTACAGCCTGATCGAGGCTTCGATGGATCTCGGCGCCGACGGCTGGCAAACCTTCCGTTACGTGATCTTGCCGAACCTCGGCTCGGCGCTGCTGGCCGGCGGCATGCTGGCGTTTGCGCTGTCGTTCGATGAAATCATCGTGACCACCTTTACCGCCGGCCACGAGCGCACGCTGCCGCTGTGGCTGCTGAACCAGCTCGGTCGCCCGCGCGACGTGCCGATCACCAACGTGGTGGCGCTGTCGGTGATGCTGTTGACCATGCTGCCGATCCTCGGCGCTTACTACCTGACCAAAGGTGGGGAAAGCGTCGCCGGCAGCGGCAAATAATTTCCTTACCCGACCTCTGACAAAAGGATAACCCTATGCAAAGCCAACTGTTGATTGACGGCCAACTGGTGAATGGCCAGGGCGCGACCCAGCCGGTGTATAACCCGGCGACCGGCGAAGTGATCGCGCAGGTGGCGGAGGCCAGCCCGGAGCAGGTCGATCGCGCGGTGCTGGCGGCGGACGCCGCGTTCGCCGCCTGGGGGCAAACCACGCCGAAGGAGCGCGCCGAGCATCTGCTCAAGCTGGCGGATCTGATCGACGAGCATGCCGAGACCTTCGCCAGGCTGGAGTCGCTCAACTGCGGCAAGCCTTATCACTGCGTGCTGAACGACGAGCTGCCGGCGGTGGCCGACGTATTTCGCTTCTTCGCCGGCGCCAGCCGCTGCCTGACCGGCATGGCGGCCGGTGAGTATCTGGCCGGGCACACCTCGATGATCCGCCGCGATCCGCTCGGCGTGGTGGCCTCGATCGCGCCGTGGAACTACCCGCTGATGATGGCGGCCTGGAAACTGGCGCCGGCCTTGGCGGCGGGCAACTGCGTGGTGATCAAGCCTTCGGAGCAGACGCCGCTGACCACCTTCAAACTGGCCGAACTGGCCGCCGGGCTGTTCCCGCCGGGCGTGCTCAACGTGCTGTTCGGGCGCGGCGCCAGCGTGGGCGATCGGCTGACCGGGCATGACAAGGTGCGCATGGTGTCGCTGACCGGGTCGATCGCCACCGGCGAGCACATCATCGCCCACACCGCCGCCGGCATTAAGCGCACCCATATGGAGCTGGGCGGCAAGGCGCCGGTGCTGGTGTTCGACGACGCCGATCTGCAGCAGGTGGTGGACGGCATTCGCGGCTTCGGGTTCTACAACGCCGGGCAGGATTGCACCGCCGCCTGCCGCATCTACGCGCAGAAAAGCATTTATCCCGAGCTGGTGAAGCGGCTGGGCGAGGCGGTGGCCAGCCTGAAGATCGGCGCGCCGGACGACGAGACCACCGAGCTGGGGCCGTTGATTACCGCCCAGCATCTGGAGCGGGTGGCCGGTTTTGTCGAGCGAGCCAAAGCGTTGCCGCATGTGCAGGTAGTGACCGGCGGCAAGAAGGTGAAGGGGCCGGGATACTATTTCCAGCCGACGCTGCTGGCCGGCGCGCGCCAGGACGATGAGATCGTGCAGCGCGAAGTGTTCGGCCCGGTGGTGACGGTGACGCCGTTCGACGACGAAGAGCAGGTACTGGCCTGGGCGAACGAATCCAATTACGGGCTGGCGTCGTCCGTGTGGACCCGCGACGTGGGCCGCGCGCATCGCTTAAGCGCCCGCCTGCAATACGGCTGCACCTGGGTGAACACCCACTTCATGCTGGTGAGCGAAATGCCGCACGGCGGCCAGAAACTGTCCGGCTACGGCAAGGATATGTCGATGTATGGGCTGGAGGATTACACGGCCATTCGTCATGTGATGTTCAAACATTGATTTTACAATAATTATCCGCACAATAGCGCGGCCTTTGGGCCGGCTCCGGCCGGCTGATGATAATAAAAATTGAAAGGAAGCCTATATGGGTATCACCAGACGCGATTTTCTCAACGGGGTGGCGATCACCATCGCCGCCGGGTTGACGCCGCTGCAAATCTTGCGCGCGTCGCCGCAAACCGCTAATCAAACCCTGTACTATCCGCCGGCGCTGACCGGGTTGCGGGGCAACCATCCGGGCTCGTTCGAGCATGCGCACCAGCTGGGGCGCGACGGCAAAACCTTTGATTTCGGCAGCGTGCCCGCCGTTGAAGAGTTCGATCTGGTGGTGGTCGGCGCCGGCATCAGCGGGCTGGCGGCCGCCTGTTTCTGGCAGCAGCTGAAAGGCGAGCGGCAGCGCATTCTTTTGATCGACAACCACGACGACTTCGGCGGCCATGCCAAGCGCAACGAGTTCAACAGCGACGACGGCATGCTGCTCGGCTACGGCGGCAGCGAATCGTTGCAGTCGCCGCGTTCCAACTTCAGCCCGGTGGCGATGGGGCTGCTGCGCAAGCTCGGCGTCGATATCGACCAACTGGAACAGGCTTTCGACACCACCTTCTACCCGGATTTGAATTTGAGCCGCGGCGTTTACTTCGATCGCAAGAACTTCGGCGTCGACAAGGTGGTGAGCGGCGATCCGGGCCGCACGGTGGCGGACGACATCCCGCGCGATCGCCTCAACGGCCGCTCTTATGAAGCGTTCATCGGCGATTTCCCGCTGCCGGAAAGCGATCGCCAGGCGCTGATCGCGCTGCACACGGTGGAGAAGGATTATCTGCCGGAGATGACGCTGGAGCAGAAGGTCGAGTGGCTCGATACCCACAGCTATACCCAGTTCCTGCGGGAGAAGGTGGGCCTGAGCGAGCTGGCGATCCGTTATTTCCAGCAGACCACCAACGATTTCCAGGCGGTGGGCATCGATGGCACCTCGTGCAGCGATGCGCGCATTTGCGATCTGCCGGGCCTGAACGGCATGAATCTGCCGCCGCTGGACGAAGAGTCGCAGGCGGATCTCGACGATCCTTACGTGTTCCACTTCCCGGACGGCAACGCCACGCTGGCGCGCCTGATGGTGCGCCAGCTGATCCCGGCGGTGGCGCCGGCCGGCAAGGACATGAACGATGTGGTGCTGGCTAAATTCGACTACAGCCAGCTCGATCGGCCGGAGTCGCCGGTGAAGCTGCGTTTGAACAGCACCGGGCTGCACGCGGCCAACGTCGGCGACAAGGTGGAAGTCACCTACATGACCGGCGAGAAGATGACCAAAGTGCGCGCCGGGCAGGTGGTGATGGCCGGCTACAACATGATGATCCCGTATCTGGTGCCGGAGATGGCGCACGAGCAGCAGGAGGCGCTGAAGCAGAACGTCAAGGCGCCGCTGGTGTACAGCAAGGTGGTGATCCGCAACTGGCAGCCGTTCATCAAGCTGGGCGTGCACGAGGTTTATTCGCCGGCCGCGCCGTACAGCCGCGTGAAGCTGGACTATCCGGTGAGCATGGGCGGCTATCAGCACCCGCGCGATCCGGATCGGCCGATCGGCCTGCATATGGTGTATGTGCCGACGCTGCCGGGCAGCGGCCTCAGCACGCGCGAACAGTCGCGTAAAGGGCGCGCGCTGCTGCTGGGCACGCCGTTCGAAGTGCACGAACAGATGATCCGCGAACAGCTGCAGGGCATGCTGGGCGAGGCCGGTTTCGATCATCAGCGCGACATTCAGGCGATCACCGTCAACCGCTGGTCGCACGGTTACTCCTACTTCCTCAACGGGTTGTTTGACGACGAAGACGAAGCCAAGAAAATCATCGAAACGGCGCGGCAGCCGATCGGCAAGATCGCTATCGCCAACTCCGATGCCGACTGGAGCCCGTACGCCAACTCGGCGATCGATCAGGCGTGGCGCGCGGTTAACGAACTGGCCTACGGCAAGGTTGCCGCCAAGGAGGGAGCATGAGTCTGCGTTCACTGTACCTGTTGAGCCTGTTGGCCGCCGGCGGCTCGGCCCTGGCGATGTCGGCCGGGGAATACGTCGCCAAAGCCGGTGACTGCACCGCCTGCCATACCGCGCCGGGCGGCGCCGAATTGGCGGGCGGCATGAAGTTCCCGACGCCGCTCGGGGCTATCTACGCCACCAACATCACGCCGGACAAGCTGCACGGCATCGGCGCTTACTCATTCGAAGAGTTCGATCGCGCCATGCGTCAGGGGATCGCCAAAGACGGTCACCGGCTTTATCCGGCGATGCCGTACACCTCGTACGCCAAAATGAGCACGGAAGACATGCGCGCGCTGTATGACTATCTGATGAACGAGGTGCCGGCGCAGAACGTCGCCAACCGCGACAGCGACATCACTTGGCCGCTGTCGATGCGCTGGCCGCTGGCGGTGTGGAATCAGCTGTTCCACGACGACCAGCCGTATCAGGCGGATCCGCAGCAAAGCGCCGAGTGGAACCGCGGCGCCTATCTGGTGCAAGGCGCAGGCCACTGCGGCAGCTGCCACACGCCGCGCGGCTGGGCGATGCAGGAGAAGGGCCTGGACGGTAAGGAGCCGGTGTTCCTGAGCGGCGCCGAGCTGGACGGCTGGTACGCCTCCAATCTGCGCGGCCTGCCGCCGGAAGAGGTGACGGCGCTGCTGAAAACCGGCCGCAGCCGCCATGCGGCGGTCGCCGGGCCAATGAGCGAGGTGGTGACCCACAGCACGCAGTACCTCAGCGACGGCGATCTGAACGCCATCGCGGTGTACCTGCGCAGCCTGGCGCCGGACACCGCCGCCAAACCTGCCTCATCTGCTGCGCAGGCGGATAATTCGGGCGGCAAGGCGACCTATGCGATGTACTGCTCGACCTGTCACGGCAATCAAGGTGAAGGCACCGACTTCGCCATTCCGGCGCTGGCGGGCAATGCCACGGTAACGGCGGATAATCCGCTGACCGCGCTGCGGGTGGTGCTGGAAGGGGCGCATACGCCGATCACGCAGCAGGCGATGGCGTTCGACATGCCGGCTTATGGCTGGGCGTTGAACGATCGTCAAGCGGCCGATCTGATGAGCTATCTGCGGGGAAGCTGGGGCAACCAGGCGGCGCCGGTGACGGTGCAGCAGGTGCAGGACGCGCGCCAACTGCAGGAGAAATGAAGGGGGAGCGCGGTCTGACGGCCGCGCTCCGCACGCATTACAGCACCTTATGCGGGCCGAAGCATTCGTAGTGGATGCGTTCGGCCTCTACGCCCATCTCCAACAGCTGTTTGCCCACGAACTGCATGAAGGCCACCGGGCCGCAGAAGTAATAGTGCATTTGCGGATCGGCCAGGCTGCCTTGCAGCGCGCTCAAATCCATCAATCCGCGGCTGTGGTAGTCGAGGCCTTCCACGTCATCGGCGCCCGGCTCGCGGTACCACACATGGCGGCTCAGATTCGGCATGCGCCCGGCAATATCCGCCACTTCCTCGGCAAAGGCGTGCACGCTGCCGTTTTCCGCCGCGTGCAGCCAGTGGACCTGCGCCTGATGTTGGCTGTCGTGCAGGCTGTTGAGCATGCCGAGCATTGGGGTTTGGCCGACGCCGGCGGAGATCAGCGCCACCGGCGTGGTCGGCGTCACGTCGAGGAAGAAGTCGCCGTGCGGCGGGGCGATGTCAATCACGTCGCCTTCCTGCGCCTGCTGGTGCAGGTAGTTGGACACTTTACCCTGATCTTCACGCTTCACCGCGATGCGGTAGAACTCGCCGTTCGGCGAGGTGGTCAGCGAGTACTGGCGAATTTCCTGATGTTCCAGGCTGTCGTGCTTGATGTAGACCGCCAGGTATTGCCCCGGTTTGAAGTCCGCCACCCGGCCGCCGTCCACCGGCGCCAGCACGAAGCTGCAGATCACGTCGCTCTGCGGCTGCTTCTTCAGAATGCGGAATGCGCGCAGATCGCGCCAGCCGCCGTTGTCGGTTTCGCTCTGCTGATAAATCTGCTCTTCACGCTGAATAAACACGTTGGCCAGCACGCCGTAGGCTTTGCCCCAGGCGTCCAACACTTCCTGACCCGGGCTGAACATTTCGTCCAGCGTCGCCAGCAGGTGCCCGCCGACGATTTGGTACTGCTCCGGCTGAATATTGAAGCTGGTGTGCTTCTGCGCGATGCGTTCCACCGCCGGCAGCAGCGCCGCCAGGTTCTCGATGTTGGCGGCATAGGCGCAGATGGCGTCGAACAGCGCCTGACGCTGATCGCCGTTGCGCTGATTGCTCATATTGAAAATGTCTTTCAATTCCGGGTTGTGGGCGAACATGCGATCGTAAAAGTGGGCGGTCAGCTTCGGCCCGGTTGCTGCCAGCAGGGGGATGGTGGATTTCACGGTGGCGATGGTTTGGCTATCCAGCATGGGAGCGCTCCTTGGGTTGGGATCTTGACGAGAATTTTAATGATGCATTTTAAATGCATCTTATTGGGTTCCGCGCCGCTTGTAAATACCCTTGTTTTCGTTGCGGTGTTCTTCGGGCGTCGATCGCGCTCACAGAACATGAAAAAAGCGCATTGTTCGCATGAGGAAATGTCCGTTGATAAACGGCAGCGTTTCGCGGATCAAAGCCTTGCGCCGCCTTATGCCAATCGTTTGCGTAAAAACCTCTGTCAAGACCTATCTTCGGTAGGGCGAAACGGTTTACACTGTGGCCCAGACCCCAAACGGGTAGTTATTTGGTGATTTTTTAGTTAGCTGATTTAAGTCAGGAGATGCCGGATGTTAAAGCGTGAAATGAACATTGCCGATTACGATGCGGAACTGTGGCGTGCCATGGAGCAGGAAGTGGTGCGTCAGGAAGAGCACATCGAGCTGATCGCGTCTGAGAACTACACCAGCCCGCGCGTAATGCAGGCTCAGGGTTCCCAGCTGACCAACAAATACGCTGAAGGCTATCCGGGCAAGCGTTACTACGGCGGCTGCGAATACGTGGATATCGTTGAGCAGTTGGCTATCGACCGCGCCAAAGAATTGTTCGGCGCCGATTACGCCAACGTGCAGCCGCACTCCGGCTCCCAGGCTAACTTCGCCGTGTACACCGCGCTGCTGCAGCCGGGCGACACCATTCTGGGCATGAACCTGGCGCACGGCGGCCACCTGACCCACGGTTCCCCGGTTAACCTGTCCGGCAAACTGTATAACGTGGTGCCTTACGGCATCGACGACAAAGGTCAAATCGACTATGACGATCTGGCCAAACAGGCGCAAACCCACAAGCCGAAAATGATCATCGGCGGCTTCTCCGCCTACTCCGGCGTGGTTGACTGGGCCAAAATGCGTGAAATCGCCGACAGCATCGGCGCTTATCTGTTCGTCGACATGGCGCACGTGGCCGGCCTGATCGCCGCCGGCGTGTACCCGAACCCGGTGCCGCACGCGCACATCGTCACCACTACCACCCACAAAACCCTGGCGGGCCCGCGCGGCGGCCTGATCCTGGCGAAGGGCGGCGACGAAGAGCTGTACAAGAAGCTGAACTCCGCCGTGTTCCCTGGCGGCCAGGGCGGCCCGCTGATGCACGTGATCGCCGGCAAGGCGGTGGCGCTGAAAGAAGCGATGGAGCCTGAGTTCAAGGTTTACCAGCAGCAAGTGGCGGTCAACGCCAAGGCGATGGTGGAAGTGTTCCTGCAGCGCGGCTATAAAGTGGTCTCCGGCGGCACCCATAACCACCTGTTCCTGCTGGATCTGGTCGACAAAAACCTGACCGGTAAAGAAGCGGACGCCGCCCTGGGCCGCGCCAACATCACCGTCAACAAAAACAGCGTGCCGAACGATCCGAAGAGCCCGTTCGTTACCTCCGGCGTGCGTATCGGCACCCCGGCCGTGACCCGTCGCGGCTTCAAAGAAGCCGACGTGCGCGAACTGGCCGGTTGGATCTGTGATGTGCTGGACAACATCAACGATGAAGCCACCATCGAACGCACCAAGAAGAAAGTGCTGGATATCTGCGCCCGCCTGCCGGTTTACGCCTAATCCCGCTTTCGCCTGACAAAACCCGCTGCGGCGGGTTTTTTTATGGCCGCTTGCGGCAAACTGTGAGCTGTCTGGCACTCTAACGCATTGAAGTGGAATGAAGATTGCGGGCCGGTGTGAGCTCTGTCAAAGTATTGCCCTCACACCGGAGGGATCATGGTTCTGCAATCCACGCGTTGGCTCGCGCTCAGTTATTTCACCTACTTCTTTTCCTACGGCATCTTCTTACCGTTCTGGGGCGTGTGGCTGAAAGGCGAGGGCATCGCGCCCGAAACCATCGGCATGTTGCTCGGCGCCGGTTTGGTGGCCCGCTTCCTCGGCAGTTTACTGATTGCTCCGCGCGTTAAAGATCCCTCTCATCTGGTCGCCGCCCTGCGCCTGCTGGCGCTGCTGACCCTGGCTTTCGCGGTTGGCTTCTGTTTCGGCAACGGCTGGGGCTGGCTGATGCTGGTGATAGCGGGGTTCAACCTGTTCTTCTCGCCGCTGGTGCCATTGACCGACGCGCTGGCCGCCACCTGGCAAAAGCAAATCCGCATGGACTACGGCCGGGTGCGGCTGTGGGGCTCGCTGGCGTTCGTCATCGGCTCGGCGCTGACCGGGCAGCTGGTGGCGGTGTGGGGCCATAACGCCATTCTCTACAGCCTGATCTTCAGCGTGCTGGCGATGCTGCTGGGCATGTTGCTGAAGCCGAGCGTGATGCCGCAGGGCGAAGCGCGCACGCACGGCGGAGCCGAGCGTTCGCTGTGGGCGCTGTTGAAAGAGGGGCCGGTGTGGCGCTTCCTGCTGTGCGTCACGCTGCTGCAGGGGGCGCACGCCGGTTACTACAGCTTCGGCTCCATTTACTGGCAGGAGGCGGGCTATTCGGCCTCGACCATCGGTTATCTGTGGTCGCTGGGCGTGGTGGCGGAGGTGATTATTTTCGCCAGCAGCAACGTGCTGTTCCGCCGCTGGAATGCGCGCAACCTGCTGCTGCTCTCCGCCTGCTGCGGCGTGTTGCGCTGGAGCCTGATGGCCTACAGCACCGAGCTGGGTTGGCTGCTGCTGATCCAGATCCTGCACTGCGGCACCTTCACCGTCTGCCATCTGGCGGCGATGCGCTTTATCGCCGCGCGTCAGGGGCAAGAGGTGATCCGGCTGCAGGCGGTGTATTCGGCGTTGGCGATGGGCGGCGGTATCGCCGTCATGACGGTGATTGCCGGGTTCCTGTTCGAACATTGGCAGGGCGGGGTATTCTGGGTGATGGCGGCGGTCGCGGCGCCGGCTTTGTTCATCCGGCCGCCGGCGGTCAGCGTCAGCCGTTGATTAAGGCGCTTCCAGCAGCGCGCGAATGGCCTGGCGCTGCCGGGTTTCCAGCGGCAGTTCGGTATAGATCAGCGGCGGGTGCGGATCGTTGTGCACCGCCGCATAAGGGGTGATCACCAGCGTGACGCCCTGCGGCGCGCCGCCGCGCAGATAGTCGCTCAGCGGCAGATACTTGATGTTCAGCGGCAGCAGCGTGAGCTCGCGGATCTGATATTCTACTTCCTCTTCCAGCTGCGGATTGTCCAGCGTCAGCAGCAGCACCTGTTTTTCCTGCAGCGCGTTGTCCTGCATCAGCCAGGCGCCGAAGCTGATGGCCACCAGGCCCGCCTCCTCGTTGGAAAAATGCACGCCGTACTCCTGCTCCAGCGGTATCAGCGCTTCCTGTGTGGTGCGCATCAGCCGCGGGTATTTGCGCACCACGTCTTCCAGCAGCATATTGTCGATGCCGATGGCGAAACGGCAGCGCTCCAGCGCCGGCGCCAGGTGGGCGAACAGCTGGCTGACCAGCTCGGCCTTGCTGCTGAAGGCCATGCCGGAAAGTTGCTGGAAACGCTCGACCATGCTGCCGATCGCCGCCATCAATCTCTGCTCTTGCGCCGAGTCATTGCTGTGGTAGCTGTGATTTTTCAACAGGGTGAAGGTCAGCGCTAAAAAATCGCGCTCGTCCGCCTGCGGCGGCTGGTTAAACAGCCGGTTGCAGGCCTGATGCAGCCAGGCGGCGGCTTGCTGTTCCGGCTTTTGCCGCAGCCAGTCGCGCTGAACGGCGTCGAAACGCGGATGCTGCTGCAGGCGATTTTGCCAGGCGCAGTAGAGCAGATAATGCTGCAGGAATTGGCGGTCGCGCGCGTCGAAGTGGCGGTTGAGCAGCGGCTCGCAGGCATCTATCACTTGAGCCAGCTGCGACGCCGACCCGGCATCGGCCGCCAGCGCCAGCGCCAGCCGCAGGCGCGGGGCGAAGTCGCTTTCGACGAACTGCGGGCTGCAGCGCAGGGCCCGCCGCAGCCAATGGATCAGGCACAGGCGTTGGTCGAGCGCGCTGCCCCGCAGTTGGTAGCCATGGTCGGGATCGACGGCGATCTCCAGATGGTGGAAACGCTGGATTTCACTGGCCACCTCGGCTATATCTTGCCGGGTTATCGGGGGGGCGACGCCATTGATTCGGCTTAAGGTCTCCAGCTGTAACTCGGGCTCCGGCGTGTACAGCATCAGCAGCAGATGACAGCGCCGTTGTTGTCCGGAGAGCTCGGGCACGGGAGAGGTGTCCAGGCTCATTATCACCTTCCGGCATAAAAGGTTGCGATTATGCCTAAGCATAGCAAAAGGCTTTGTAACGTCAGGATGACAGCGCGGCTTTTACTTCGGCTTACAACTTTCGTCACAAATATTGCCGGGAGCGGCGGACCGTTCGGTAGTTATTTGTGTTACGTTATAACAAATGCAGGTAAGACAGGATAATGATGAAGTTACGTCGTCTTTTGGCTGCCCTCGGCGCCGTGTTCAGCGCTGGAGCGGCCGCTCATCCGCACAGCTTTATCGACATGAACACCACCTTCGTCGCCAAAGACCAGCGGCTGATCGGCCTGAAAATGGTGTGGGTGATGGATGAAATCACCTCGGCGGATCTGCTCTACGATGCGAAAAACGCCAAGAGCGATTCGGAAGTGTGGAAAAAGCTGGCGGCGGAAGTGATGGCCAACGTGCTGGGGCAGCACTATTTCACCGATCTTTATCGCGACGGCAAGCCGGTGAAATACCTGAACTTGCCCAGCGAATATCACCTGTCGCGCCAGGGCAACCAGGCGGTGCTGGAGTTCGTGCTGCCGCTGGCCGAGCCGCAGCCGCTGGCGGGCAAGCCGTTCGAGCTTTCTACTTACGATCCGACTTATTTCGTGGATATGACCTATAAAGACCAAAATGCGCTGCATCTGCCGCCGGAGATGGCGCAGCAGTGCAGCTACAAGCTGATGACGCCGAAGCCGAATGCGTCGCTGCAGGCCTATGCGCTGTCGCTCGACAAGAACGACTCGCCCGGCGAAGACCTGGCGCTGGGGCAACAGTTTGCCCAGCGGGTGACGCTGCAATGTCGCTAAATTTCTCGCCGCCGACGACAAGCCGACGCCATTGGGCCTTTGGCCTGTGGCCGCTGCTGCCGTTCACGCTGGCGCTGATGGCCGCCGCGCTGCTGGCGTGGCACTACTGGCCGCAGCTGCTGATGCAGAGCGTGGTATGGCAAAAAGCGCTGCATCAACAGATGGCGGGGCTGTTGCAGCAGGTGAAGGCCGCACCGCAGCAGGCCGGACTGGCGCTGATGCTGTTCAGCCTCGGTTATGGCGTTTTGCATGCGCTTGGGCCCGGCCACGGTAAAGTGGTGATCGCCACCTATCTGGCCACCCACCCGGCGCGGCTGAAAAGCAGCCTGAAGCTGACCTTCGCCGCTTCGCTGGTGCAGGGGCTGGTGGCGATCGCGCTGGTGACGTTGATGTTGGTGGTGTTGCAGCTCTCTTCGCGCCAGCTGCACCAAAGCAGCTTTTGGCTGGAGAAGGGCAGTTTTATTCTGGTGATGCTGCTTGGCGTGCTGCTGAGCTGGCGCGCGCTGAAACGTCTGTTTGCGGCGATCAAGGCGATGCGCCCGGCGCCGGCGCTGCGCATCAACAGCCTGACGCCGCTGGCGGCGGATCATGTCCACAGCGCCAATTGCGGCTGCGGCCACCGGCATCTGCCGAGCGACAGCGAGCTGCAGGCGGGAAGCGATTGGCGCACTCAGGCCGCCATCGTGCTGGCGATGGGCATGCGTCCCTGTTCGGGGGCGATTTTGGTGTTGCTGTTTTCCAAGGTGATCGGCGTGTTTGGCTGGGGAGTGATCTCCGCGCTGGCGATGGCGTTCGGCACCTCGTTGACCATCTCCATGCTGGCGCTGCTGGTGCATTACAGCCGCCGGCTGGCGGTGCGCCTCAGCCGTTCGCGCGCGCCCGCCGCCTGGAGCGCGGTGGCCTGGGGTTCGCTGGCGCTGGCCGGTGGCCTGATCCTGCTGGCCGCCGGGCTGCTGTTGTACGTCAGCGCGCAGCCGGAATTCGGCGGTGGCATCCGCCCCTTCTCTCGCTAACGGGCATAAAAAAAGCGCTGCATCGGCAGCGCTTTTTTTTCGGTTCGCTTCTGGCGATTAACGCTTCAGCGCTTCGCTCAGTTCTTCACGCATGGTGGCCAGCATGGCTTTCACCACGCGCGGGTTGCCTGCGACCACGTTGCCGGAGCTGAAGTGGTTGTGGCCGCCGACGAAGTCGGTGACCAGGCCGCCGGCTTCACGCACCAGCAGTTCGCCTGCGGCGAAGTCCCACGGCTTCAGGCCGATTTCGAAGAAACCGTCCACGCGGCCGGCGGCGACATAGGCCAGATCCAGCGCAGCGGAACCGGTGCGGCGGAAGTCCGCGCACTGGGTGAACAGTTTGCCGACGATGTTGATGTAAGGCGTGGCGTGCTGTTTGACTTTGAACGGGAAGCCGGTCGCCAGGATGGTGCCATCCAGATCTTTGGCGTTGGTGCCGCGCAGACGGTAACCGTTGAGCTGTGCGCCCTGGCCGCGCGTGGCGGTGAACAGTTCGTTGCGCATTGGATCGTAAACCACGGCCACTTCGGTACGGCCTTTGATGCGTACGGCGATGGAAACGGAGAAATGAGGGAAACGTTTGATGAAGTTTGCAGTGCCATCCAGTGGATCGATCACCCATTGCACATCGCGATCTTCGCCGATCAGCTCACCGCGTTCTTCGCTCACGATACTGTGTTGCGGATAAGACTTGCGGATGACGTCGATGATCAGATGCTCTGCATCGCGATCGACGTTGGTGACGAAGTCATTGGTCCCTTTCTGGCTCGCTTCTACAGCGTCCGGGGTTTCGTAGTTTTTGGCAATCAGGTTACCGGCCTTGCGCGCAGCGCGCACGGCGATAGTCAGCATCGGATGCATGGGTATCTTCCAACTAGGATGTTAAAGAACAGGAAACGGCGCGAAGTATAGCAGCTGTTCGGCAAATTGCCTACGGCTGTGTTAAGATGCTGCGATTTTCCGCCACGCTCAGAGTTTGTATGCTGCACAATATCCGCATTGTTCTGGTAGAGACTTCACATACCGGCAACATGGGCTCGACCGCCAGAGCCATGAAAACCATGGGTTTAACCAACCTTTATCTGGTTAATCCGCTGATCAAACCCGATTCTCAGGCCATCGCCCTGGCCGCCGGCGCCAGCGACGTGATCGGCAACGCCACTATCGTCGATACCCTCGATGACGCCATCGCCGGCTGCAGCCTGGTGGTGGGTACCAGCGCACGTTCTCGCACCTTGCCGTGGCCGATGCTGGAGCCGCGCGAATGCGGCGTGCGCGCGGTGCACGAAGGCGAGCACGCGCCGGTGGCGCTGGTGTTCGGCCGCGAACGCGTCGGGCTGACCAACGATGAATTGCAAAAGTGCCACTACCACGTCGCCATTCCGGCCAACCCGGACTACAGCTCGCTGAACCTGGCGATGGCGGTGCAGATCCTGGCGTACGAAGTGCGCGTGGCTTACCTCGATCGCCAACAGGCGGGCGCGCCGCAGTTGGAAGAGACACCGTATCCGCTGGTGGACGACCTCGAGCGTTTCTATCAGCATCTGGAGCAGACGCTGCAGCGCACCGGTTTCATTCGCCCGTCGCATCCGGGCCAGGTGATGAACCGTCTGCGTCGGCTGTTCACCCGCGCGCGCCCGGAAGGGCAGGAGCTGAATATCCTGCGCGGCATGCTGACGTCGATCGAGAAACAGGATAAACATCAAGGTAATTAATTGATGTGGCATCACGGTGGGCGACAATAGTATTAGTTATCCAAAGGTTATAACATGTATTTTATATACCTTTGTTCTTGCTAAGTTCAAAACGTGCTAATACTTGAGTTAATTACTGGGTTAAATAGTTGACTGTTTTACTCGGGAATGTCAGACTTTCGGCCATATTTGACCAACAGGTAACCATTGAGCTATGAGACTGACATCCAAAGGCCGTTATGCCGTAACCGCTATGCTCGACGTAGCGCT
Organism: Serratia sp. PGPR-27; assembly: GCF_022678525.1. Lineage (NCBI taxonomy): Bacteria > Pseudomonadati > Pseudomonadota > Gammaproteobacteria > Enterobacterales > Yersiniaceae > Serratia > Serratia sp. PGPR-27. The sequence goes on from NZ_JALBYS010000006.1 coordinate 119,118, forward strand.
GCATTCTCAGGAAGGGCCGGTGCCACTGGCGGACATTTCCGAACGCCAGGGTATTTCGCTCTCTTATCTGGAACAATTATTCTCCCGTCTGCGCAAGAATGGCCTGGTGGCCAGCGTGCGCGGTCCGGGCGGTGGTTATCTGCTGGGTAAAGACGCGGGTGAGATCGCCGTTGGCGCTGTCATTACTGCTGTCGATGAATCGGTAGATGCAACCCGTTGCCAGGGCAAAGAAGGCTGTCAGGGCGGCGATCGCTGCTTGACCCACGCCCTGTGGCGCGATCTGAGCGAGCGCATCAGCGGGTTCCTGAACAATATTACGCTGGCAGAACTGGTCAACAACCAGGAAGTGCTGGTGGTGGCGGATCGTCAAAACAACGATACGCGCCGCACGGCCAACGGCCGTCCGCAAGAAACTATCAACGTTAATCTGCGCGCATAAGCAGCTGGCGAAATTATTTTAGTTTTTGGAAGTGATGTACGGAGCACAAGAGCAATGAAATTACCGATTTATCTGGATTACTCAGCAACGACGCCGGTTGACCCGCGCGTTGCTGAGAAGATGATGCAGTTTTTGACCCTGGACGGCACTTTCGGCAACCCGGCTTCCCGTTCCCACCGTTTCGGTTGGCAGGCGGAAGAGGCGGTAGACATCGCCCGTAACCAAATCGCCGAACTGGTGGGCGCTGATCCGCGCGAAATCGTCTTCACCTCCGGGGCGACCGAATCCGACAACCTGGCGATCAAAGGCGCTGCCAATTTCTACCAGAAAAAAGGCAAGCACATCATCACCAGCAAAACCGAACACAAAGCCGTGCTCGACACCTGCCGTCAGCTGGAGCGCGAAGGGTTTGAAGTGACCTACCTGGCGCCGCAGAGCAACGGCATCATCAGCCTGCAGGATCTCGAAGCCGCGATGCGCGATGACACCATTCTGGTCTCCATCATGCACGTCAACAACGAAATCGGCGTGGTGCAGGACATCGAAGCGATCGGCGAAATGTGCCGCGCGCGCGGTATCATCTACCACGTTGACGCCACCCAGAGCGTGGGCAAACTGCCTATCGATCTGAGCAAGCTGAAAGTCGACCTGATGTCGTTCTCCGGCCACAAAATCTATGGCCCGAAAGGCATCGGCGCGCTGTACGTGCGCCGCAAGCCGCGCATCCGCATCGAAGCGCAGGTACACGGCGGCGGTCACGAGCGCGGCATGCGTTCCGGCACCCTGCCTGTCCACCAGATCGTCGGCATGGGCGAAGCTTATCGCATCGCCAAAGAAGAGATGACCGAAGAGATGGCGCGTCTGCGCACTCTGCGTGACCGTCTGTGGAACGGCGTGAAAGATATGGAAGAAGTGTATCTGAACGGCGATCTGGAGCACGGCGCACCGAACATCCTGAACGTCAGCTTCAACTACGTTGAAGGCGAGTCGCTGATCATGGCGCTGAAAGACCTGGCCGTTTCTTCCGGTTCAGCCTGTACCTCCGCCAGCCTCGAGCCGTCCTACGTGTTGCGCGCGCTGGGCATGAGCGATGAATTGGCGCACAGCTCGATCCGTTTCTCCCTGGGGCGTTTCACCACGGAAGAAGAGATCGACTACACCATTCAACTGGTGCGTAAATCCATCGGCCGTCTGCGCGATCTGTCCCCGCTGTGGGAGATGTTCAAGCAGGGCGTGGACATCAACAGCATCGAATGGGCGCATCATTAATTCTCAGGTTTCAGGAGCAAGGTCATGGCTTACAGCGAAAAAGTAATCGATCATTATGAAAACCCGCGCAACGTGGGTTCTTTCGACAACGAAGATCCTACCGTCGGCAGTGGCATGGTAGGGGCGCCGGCTTGCGGCGACGTGATGAAGCTGCAAATCAAGGTTAACGATGAAGGCATCATCGAAGACGCGCGCTTTAAAACTTACGGCTGCGGTTCCGCCATCGCCTCCAGCTCGCTGGTGACCGAATGGATGAAAGGCAAGTCGCTGGATCAGGCTGAAGCGATCAAAAACACCCAGATCGCCGAAGAGCTGGAATTGCCGCCGGTCAAAATTCACTGCTCGATCCTGGCTGAAGACGCCATCAAAGCAGCGATTGCCGACTATAAGAGCAAGCATAGCGCCAAGTAATTTGTCTGAGTCGGCCCGGCCGCGCCGGGCTTTGATGTGAAGTGTGAGGTTGTGATGTCTATTACCATGAGCGACAGCGCTGCGCAGCGTGTTCAGGCGTTTTTGACGAACCGCGGCAAAGGTCTCGGCCTGCGTCTGGGAGTGCGAACTTCCGGCTGCTCCGGGATGGCGTACGTGCTGGAATTTGTTGACGAAGCCAACGATGACGACATCGTGTTTGAAGACAAAGGCATCAAGGTGATCATCGACGGCAAGAGCCTGGTCTACCTTGACGGCACCGAGCTTGATTTCGTTAAGGAAGGCCTGAACGAAGGCTTCAAGTTCAACAACCCGAACGTCTCAAGCGAGTGCGGCTGCGGCGAGAGTTTCAACGTCTGACAGTCCATCGTGCTCCCCCGTTTCGGCGGGGGAACTTCATCCGCTAACGCCCAGAGCACGCTATGGATTACTTTACTTTATTCGGGCTGCCAGTTCGCTACACCGTGGACGGCAGCCTGCTTGCGTCCCGCTTCCAGGATCTGCAACGCCAATTCCACCCCGATCGTTTCGCCAACCAGCCGGAGCGCGAACGCCTGATGGCGTTGCAGCAGGCGGCGACCATCAACGAAGCCTACCAGGCGCTGAAGCACCCGTTAAAACGCGCGGAGTATATGCTATCTTTGCACGGCTTCGATCTGGGCAACGAACAGCATACGATGCGCGACACCGCGTTCCTGATGGAACAGCTGGAACTGCGCGAAGAGCTCGACGCCATTGAGCGCAAGCCGGAGGCGGAAAGCCTGCTGGCCGATTTCGGCGCGCGGCTGGCCGTCTCCATCAAACAGCGCAGCGCGCTGATGCTGCAGCAGTTGGACAGTGAGCAGTGGGCGGACGCCGCCGACACCGTGCGCAAGCTGCGCTTTTTGGACAAACTCCAGCAACAGGTTGAACAACTCGAAGAAAAACTGCTGGGTTTTGAGTAACACCTTCTGATTCTGATTGTGGAAGCTTCAACATGGCCTTATTACAAATTAGTGAGCCTGGTCTCAGCGCCGCGCCGCACCAGCGACGCTTGGCCGCCGGCATCGACTTAGGCACCACCAACTCGTTGGTCGCCACGGTGCGCAGCGGGCAGGCGGAAACGCTGGCCGACGAACAGGGCCGCCATTTGCTGCCTTCGGTGGTGCATTATCAGGCGGACGCGCAGCGCGTCGGCTGGGAGGCGCGCCAACAGGCGGCGCAGGATCCGGCCAATACCGTCAGCTCCATCAAACGCATGATGGGCCGCTCGTTGGCGGACGTGCAGCAACGTTACCCGAACCTGCCGTATCAATTTCAGGCCAGCGACAACGGCCTGCCGCTGATCGTCACCGCCGCCGGCCCGGTTAACCCGGTCGGTGTCTCCGCTGATATCCTGCGGGCCCTGTCCGCGCGCGCGCAAGCGGCGCTGGAAGGCGAGCTGGATGGCGTGGTGATCACCGTTCCCGCCTACTTCGACGACGCGCAGCGCCAGGGCACCAAAGACGCAGCGCGTCTGGCCGGCTTGCACGTTCTGCGCCTGTTGAACGAACCGACCGCGGCGGCGATCGCCTACGGGCTGGATTCCGGCCAGGAAGGGGTGATCGCGGTTTACGATCTGGGCGGCGGCACCTTTGATATCTCCATTCTGCGCCTCCGCCGCGGCGTGTTCGAAGTGCTGGCCACCGGCGGCGATTCCGCGCTGGGCGGCGACGACTTCGATCATCTGTTGGCCGACTGGCTGCGCGAGCAGGCCGGCGTGGCCGATCGCAGCGACCACGGCGTGCAGCGTCAACTGCTGGATGCCGCCATCGCCGCCAAAATCGCGTTGAGCGATGTCGACAGCGTGCGCGTCGAGGTGGCCGGCTGGCAGGGCGAGGTGACCCGCGCCCAGTTTGAAGCGCTGATCGCTCCGTTGGTGAAACGCACGCTGATGGCTTGCCGCCGGGCGCTGAAAGACGCCGGCGTCGCCGCCGACGAGGTGCTGGAAGTGGTGATGGTCGGCGGTTCCACCCGCGTGCCGTTGGTGCGTGAGCAAGTGGGCGCCTTCTTCGGCCGCACGCCGCTGACGTCGATCGATCCGGATAAAGTGGTCGCCATCGGCGCCGCGATCCAGGCCGACATCCTGGTGGGCAACAAGCCGGACAGCGATATGCTGCTGCTGGACGTGATCCCGCTGTCGCTGGGCCTCGAAACCATGGGCGGCCTGGTGGAGAAAGTGATCCCGCGCAACACCACTATCCCGGTGGCGCGCGCGCAGGAGTTCACCACCTTTAAAGACGGCCAGAGCGCGATGATGATCCACGTGCTGCAGGGCGAGCGCGAGCTGGTGCAGGATTGCCGTTCGCTGGCGCGCTTTACGCTGCGCGGCCTGCCGCCGCTGCCTGCCGGGGGCGCGCACATTCGCGTCACCTTCCAGGTGGATGCCGACGGCCTGCTGAGCGTCACCGCGATGGAGAAATCCACCGGCGTTGAAGCCTCGATCCAGGTCAAGCCGTCGTATGGCCTGTCGGACAGTGAAATCGCCGGCATGATCAAGGATTCGATGGCCAATGCGCAAAGCGACGTTGGCGCGCGCAAGCTGGCGGAGCAACGCGTGGAAGCTGCGCGGGTGCTGGAAAGCCTGCAGGGCGCGCTGGCCACCGACGCCGCGCTGCTGAGCGAGGCGGAAAGCCAGGCGATCGCCGCCGCGACCCAGGCGTTGCAGCAGGCGGCGCAGGGTGAAGATCCCGCCGCTATCGAAGACGCCATCAAAACATTAGATGCACAAACGCAAGATTTTGCCGCGCGCCGCATGGACGCTTCCATTCGCCGCGCGCTGGCTGGCCATTCTGTGGATGAGGTTTAACCATGCCTAAAATTGTTTTCCTGCCCCATCAAGATCTTTGCCCGGAAGGGGCGGTTCTGGAAGCCGAAAAAGGGGAGTCGATCCTCAACGTTGCGCTGCGCAACGGCATTGAAATCGAGCACGCCTGTGAGAAATCCTGCGCCTGCACCACCTGCCACTGCATCGTGCGTGAAGGCTTCGATTCGCTGGAAGAGAGCAGCGAGCTGGAAGACGACATGCTGGACAAAGCGTGGGGGCTGGAGCCGGAAAGCCGTCTGAGCTGCCAGGCGCTGGTCGCCGACGAAGATCTGGTGGTCGAAATGCCGCGCTACACCGTCAATCACGCGCGTGAGCATTAATTGTTAGCCGCAGCGTCAACCCGGAGATCATAATGGGACTGAAGTGGACCGACAGCCGTGAAATCGGCGAAGCCCTGTACGACCAATACCCGGATACCGATCCGAAAACCGTGCGTTTTACCGACATGCATCAGTGGATCTGCGATCTGGAAGAGTTCGATGACGATCCGCAGGCTTCCAACGAAAAAATACTGGAAGCGATCCTGCTGGTCTGGTTAGATGAAGCGGAGTAAATAGCGTAACGGGCTGCCATGGGCGGCCCGTTTATTTTGTATCCGACAAGATTAATAAAAGAATAATCCGGAGTAAGAAGGCTATGACAACAGAATTCATGCAGGTCACGCTGTCGCAACAACCTGCCGACGCCCGCTGGGGCGAAAAAGCGCTGCTGAGCACCAACGGCGAAGGAATGACCATCCACCTGACCGGCGCCGACAAGCTGGGCGCGATCCAGCGCGCGGGCCGCAAAATTGACGGTCAGGGCATCAAAAACGTCAAGCTGGCCGGCGACGGTTGGGATTTGGAAAACAGCTGGGCGTTCTGGCAAGGCTATCGCGGGCCGAAAGGGCAGCGCAACGTCGAATGGGCCGAGCTGCCGGAAGCCGCGCGTCAGGAACTGGATAAGCGCCTGAAGATCGTCGACTGGGTGCGCGACACCATCAACATGCCGGCGGAAGAGCTGGGGCCGGAGCAATTGGCGACCCGCGCCGTCGATCTGATGTGCGACGTCGGCTGCGATGCCGTCAGCTACCGCATCACCAAGGGCGAAGATCTGCGCGAGCAGAACTATGCCGGCATCCACACCGTCGGCCGCGGCTCCGAGCGCCCGCCGGTGCTGCTGGCATTGGACTTCAACCCGACCGGCAACCCGGATGCGCCGGTGTTCGCATGCCTGGTCGGCAAGGGCATCACCTTCGACAGCGGCGGCTACAGCCTGAAGCAAAGCGCCTTTATGGATTCGATGAAATCCGACATGGGCGGCGCGGCCACCATCACCGGCGCCCTGGCGCTGGCGGCGGCGCGCGGCCTGAAGCAGCGCGTGAAGCTGTACCTGTGCTGCGCCGACAACATGGTCAGCGGCAACGCCTTCAAACTGGGCGACATCATTCGCTACCGCAACGGCAAAACCGTTGAGGTGATGAACACCGATGCGGAAGGGCGCCTGGTGCTGGCCGACGGCCTGATCGACGCTTCTGAGCAGAACCCGCAGCTGATTATCGACTGCGCCACCCTGACCGGCGCGGCGAAAACGGCGGTAGGCAACGACTATCACGCGCTGTTCAGCTTTGACGACGCGCTGGCGCAGGAGCTGCTGAGCAGCGCCGCCACCGAGCACGAGCCGTTCTGGCGTCTGCCGCTGGCCGAGTTCCACCGCAGCCAGCTGCCGTCCAACTTCGCCGAGCTGAACAACGTGGCCGGCCCGGCCTATACCGCCGGCGCCAGCACCGCGGCGGCCTTCCTGTCGCATTTCGTTAAGAACTACCAGCAAGGCTGGTTGCACATCGACTGTTCCGCCACCTACCGCAAAGGCGCGGTGGATCAGTGGTCGGCCGGCGCGACCGGTTTGGGCGTGCGCACCCTGGCCAATCTGTTGCTGAGCAAAGCCAAATAATTGAACGCCCGCCGCGTCGGGCGCTAGAATGCGCATTATCTTCGGGGCCCAGCATGCTGGGCCTCGCTATTTGATCCCTGGAGTTTGCCATGAGTGCCCATCATCACGATGCCGCCCCGAGCGAGAACGAACTTGAACGCCTGCTGAAGCTGGCGGTGACGGAGCCGGCCCACCGCCCGGCGTTCTTCCGTGAACTGCTCGAGGCCACGGTGCTGATCCTCGGCGACAGCGAGCAGGTGCAGCAGGACGGCGACATTACGCTGAACGCGGATACGCCGGTCAATATCCAGCATTGGGAAAAACAGGACGGCGGCAGCATTATTCCGTTCTTCACCTCGCTGGAAGCGCTGCAGAAGGCCGTTGAGGATGAACAGCCGTTCATCGCCATGCCGGCGCGGGTGCTGTTTGAAATCACCCAGGGCGCGGATCTGTTCCTCAACCCGAAGGCGGAATACGGCAAAGAGTTCTACCCGGAAGAGGTGGCGATGCTGCTGGCGACCGGCGGCGTCGTCAAACCGGTGGAGCACTACGTCGACAAAGAGACCCAAATCCTGCTGGGGCAGCCCGAAGAGTACCCGTCGGCGATGGTGGATGCGCTGACCACGCTGTTCAGCCAGCGCAAGCCGGTGCGCCGCGCGTTTCTGGCGCTGATGCACGACCAGGCGGCGGACGAGAAGCCGAATCTGCTGATCGGGCTGGAAGTGGATGCCGAGCCGGCGGAGATCGAGGCGTTGATCAACGAGGCCGGCAGCGTCGCCAGCGAAACGGCGCCGAATGACGAACCGGTGGATTTCTGCCTGGTATCGGAGAAAGAGCGGGGCATCAGCCACTACCTGATCGCCCATACGCAGCCGTTTTATCAGCGCCGCTGGGGCAGTTGGCTGCGCAATGTGATCCCGTCCACCGACAAAACCCAGTAACGCGGCGCGTGGTCGGAAATGCCGCAGGAAGATCATATTTTTTTAATGAAATGTTGATTTTCCCGTAGGCAAGCGTTAACGGCGCACATATAATCTGCGCCACTTGAGAAGGCCGGCAACATTGCAGACCGGCCTGTTTTGGAAGTCATACAGAGGCCATCATGACCGTAGAACGTACCTTTTCCATCGTTAAACCAAACGCTGTAGCCAACAACGACATCGGCGCTATCTACGCGCGTTTCGAGCGCGCCGGTTTCAAAATCATCGCCGCTAAAATGCTGCGTCTGACTCGCGAGCAAGCTGAAGGCTTCTACGCTGAGCACAAAGGCCGCCCATTCTTCGACGGTCTGGTAGAGTTCATGACCTCCGGCCCAATCATGGTGCAGGTTCTGGAATCTGAAAACGCCGTGCAGCGCAACCGCGACATCATGGGCGCAACCAACCCGGACAACGCACTGGCCGGCACCCTGCGCGCCGACTACGCGGACAGCTTCACCGCTAACGCCGTTCACGGTTCCGACTCCGTTGAATCCGCACAGCGTGAAATCGCTTACTTCTTCAACGAAAGCGAAATCTGCGCACGTTAATCGTGCCGTTGCTGATAACCAGGCATTCACCGGCTGAAACAATAAAAATGCCCTGAATGCCTTTCAGCCATAGAAACCCGCTACTAAAATTTGTACAATGCCGCGCCCCTGATAAGACGACTTGTCAGGGGCGTGTTTTTAGTGCCGCCACCCGAATCATGCGGGCTGAAATGCACAACTTACTTTCCATTCTTTAGCGCCATAACGTGTAATAACGAGGCCAGAGATCATTATGTTAGAACCCATCACGTCCGAGCACACCGTGTCTGAAAATAATTCGCTGACTACCCCCTCCGTTAACGTGGAGCAACCGGCTGCGGCCAAAATCAACCTGCTGGACCTGAACCGCCAGCAAATGCGCGAGTTCTTCGCCGAAATGGGCGAAAAACCGTTCCGCGCCGATCAGGTGATGAAGTGGATTTACCACTACTGCTGCGACGATTTCGAGCAGATGACCGACATCAACAAAGTCCTGCGCGGCAAGCTGCAGCGCGTGGCGGAAATCCGCGCGCCGGAAGTGGCGGAAGAACAGCGTTCGGCCGACGGCACCATTAAGTGGGCGATCAAGGTGGGCGATCAGCAGGTCGAAACCGTGTATATCCCGGAAGCCGACCGCGCGACGCTGTGCGTCTCCTCGCAGGTAGGCTGCGCGCTGGAGTGCAAATTCTGTTCGACGGCGCAGCAGGGCTTCAACCGCAACCTGCGCGTGTCGGAAATCATCGGCCAGGTGTGGCGTGCGGCGAAGATCATCGGCGCGCTGAAGGTGACCGGCCAACGCCCGATCACCAACGTGGTGATGATGGGCATGGGCGAGCCGCTGCTCAACCTGAACAACGTGGTGCCGGCGATGGAAATCATGCTGGACGACTTCGGCTTTGGCCTGTCCAAACGCCGCGTGACCCTGTCTACCTCCGGCGTGGTGCCGGCGCTGGACAAGCTGGGCGACATGATCGACGTGGCGCTGGCTATTTCGCTGCACGCGCCGAACGACACCATCCGCGATGAGATCGTGCCGATCAACCGCAAGTACAACATCGAGACCTTCCTGTCCGCGGTGCGTCGCTACCTGGAGAAATCCAACGCCAACCAGGGCCGCGTCACCGTCGAGTACGTGATGCTGGATCATATCAACGACAGCACCGATGACGCGCATCAGCTGGCGGAAGTGCTGAAAGACACGCCGTGCAAGATCAACCTGATCCCATGGAACCCGTTCCCGGGCGCTCCGTACGGCCGCAGCTCCAACAGCCGGGTGGATCGTTTCTCCAAGGTGTTGATGGAATACGGCTTTACGACTATTGTTCGTAAAACCCGTGGTGACGATATCGACGCCGCCTGCGGGCAACTGGCGGGTGAAGTGATCGACCGTACCAAGCGTACCCTGAAGAAGAAAATGGCCGGGGAACCTATCAACGTACGGGCGGTCTGAATCCTATAGCACCATTTTTTGTTATCTAACAGCCTGTTATGCGCAAGCGTGTCGCTGGTGGGCGTTAGCTGACGGCCGATAAGGAAATGAATGCGGGCATGAAGCTGAAACTGTGGGGTATGTGGCTGGCGGCCGGGTTGTTGGCCGGGTGTTCCGGTTCAGCGCCGGAAAAGGAAGCACAGGTCTCTGAGGCGGGTCAGACGCGCCTGCAGCTGGGGCTGGAGTACCTGCAGCAAGGCGACATGGACGCGGCGCGCCAGAACCTGGAGAAGGCGCTGGACGCGGCCCCGCAGGATTACCGCACGCAGTTGGGCATGGCGCTCTACGCGCAGCGCAGCGGTGAAAACGCCGAGGCCGAACAGCGTTATCGGCAAGCGCTCAAACTTGCGCCGGGCAATGGCACCGTACTGAATAATTACGGTGCGTTTCTTTGCGGTTTAGGGCAGTATGTACCGGCGCAACAGCAGTTTAGCGCTGCGGCGCTGGCGCCCGATTATGGCCAGGTCGCCGACAGCCTGGAAAACGCAGGTTACTGTTTTCTCAAGGCCGGACAAAACGACGAAGCGCGCACGCTGTTGAGCCGCGCGCTAAAAGTCGATCCGGACAAAGGCGCTCCGCTGCTGGCGGAGGCCGAAAAGCAATTTGGAGAAGGGAAGCGCGCCCAGTCGCAACTTTTATTGGATGTTTATCAGCATGTTCTGCCGGCCAGCGCCAGCAGCTTATGGTTACAGATTCGTTTCGCCGCGTTAGCCGGCCGCCAGGATAGCGTTCAACGCTATGGCAAGCAGCTAGCGCGAAGTTTTCCACAATCCAAACAGTACCAGCAGTTCTTAGCTAATGAATACTGAAGCCTCCCAAGATAAAACCGTATCCATGACGACGGGCCAGCGCCTGCGTCAGGCCCGTGAGCAACTCGGGCTGAGCCAACAGACCGTTGCAGAACGCCTGTGTCTCAAAATGTCCACCGTGCGCGATATCGAGGAAGACAGCGTGTCCGCTGACCTCGCGTCCACCTTCGTGCGCGGCTACATCCGTTCCTACGCCAAGCTGGTGCATCTGCCGGAAGACGAACTGCTGCCGATGTTGGCCAAGCAGGCGCCGTTGAAGATGGCGAAAGTGGCGCCGATGCAAAGTTTCTCGCTGGGCAAGCGCCGCAAGAAACGCGACGGCTGGCTGATGAGCTTCACCTGGCTTATCGTGTTCGTGGTGATCGGCCTGACCGGCGCCTGGTGGTGGCAAAACCACAAGGCGCAGCAGGAAGAGATCGCCACAATGGCCGATCAATCCTCGGCGCAGCTTTCACAGAATAACGAAGGGCAGTCCGTGCCGCTGACCGACGGCAATGCCGACGCCGGCACCAACGTGCCGTTGACCGACAACAGCGCCGCGCCGGCTGATACCGGCGCAGCGGCTCAGGCGCCGAGCGCGGCTCAGCAGCAGCCTGCCGTGGTGTCGCCAAGCCAGACCACCCTGCCGGAAACCGCGCCGGCGGCGCAAGCGCCGTTGCCGACCGCCGATGCGGGCGTGGCTGCGCCGGCGGCCGATCCGAACGCGCTGGTGATGGATTTCTCCGCCGACTGCTGGCTGCAGGTGACCGACGCGAGCGGTAAAACGCTGTTCAGCGGCACCCAGAAGCAAGGCGGCAAGCTGAACCTGACCGGCACTGCGCCGTATAAACTGACCATCGGCGCGCCGGCGGCAGTACAGATCCAGTATCAGGGTAAACCGGTTGATTTAAGCCGGTTCGTTAAGTCAAACCGTGTTGCTCGCCTGACCGTCGCCGCGCAGTAATCGCGCGGCAGCGGTCGTGATGTCAGAGCAGCAATGGAGAGTAAGTAATGCATAACCAAGCGCCCATCAACCGTCGAAAATCTACACGCATTTACGTCGGCAAGGTGCCTATTGGTGATGGCGCGCCGATTGCCGTGCAGTCGATGACCAACACCCGTACCACCGATGTTGAAGCAACGGTTAATCAGATCAAAGCGCTGGAGCGCGTGGGCGTCGACATCGTCCGCGTTTCGGTTCCAACCATGGACGCCGCCGAGGCGTTCAAACTGATCAAGCAGCAGGTCAACGTGCCGCTGGTCGCCGATATCCACTTCGATTATCGCATCGCACTGCAGGTGGCCGAATATGGCGTAGACTGCCTGCGCATCAACCCGGGCAACATCGGCAACGAATCGCGCATTCGCTCGGTGGTGGACTGCGCCCGCGACAAGAACATCCCGATTCGCATCGGCGTCAACGGCGGCTCGCTGGAAAAAGACCTGCAGGAAAAGTACGGCGAACCTACGCCGGAAGCGCTGCTGGAATCGGCCATGCGCCACGTGGACATCCTCGATCGCCTCAACTTCGACCAGTTTAAGGTCAGCGTCAAGGCGTCGGACGTGTTCCTGGCGGTGCAATCCTACCGCTTGCTGGCGTCGCGCATCGATCAGCCGCTGCACCTGGGCATCACTGAAGCCGGCGGCGCGCGCAGCGGTTCGGTCAAATCGGCCATCGGCCTGGGCATGCTGCTGTCTGAAGGCATCGGCGATACCCTGCGCATCTCGCTGGCGGCGGATCCGGTCGAAGAGGTGAAGGTCGGTTTCGACATCCTGAAGTCGCTGCGCATTCGCGCGCGTGGCATCAACTTCATCGCCTGCCCGACCTGCTCGCGTCAGGAGTTCGACGTGATCGGCACGGTGAACGCGCTGGAGCAGCGCCTGGAAGACATCATCACGCCGATGGACGTTTCGATCATCGGCTGCGTGGTGAACGGCCCGGGCGAAGCGCTGGTGTCCACCATGGGCGTAACCGGCGGCCACAAGAAGAGCGGCTTCTATGAAGACGGCGTGCGCCAGAAAGAGCGTTTCGACAACGAACAGATGATCGACCAGCTGGAAGCGAAAATTCGCGCCAAGGCCGCGATGATGGACGAAAGCAAACGCATCACGGTCAACCTGCTGGAAAAATAAGCGTTATCGCTACACGGCGGGCCTGTTGGCCCGCTTGTTTATGAACCTGAAGGGCAGAAAACCGCATCCGCGTTGAATACCGGGCGGCAAAGTCCCTATAATCGGGTTCATTTTTACAGACAACGGACAGAGAACTCACGTGGCAAAGAACATTCAAGCCATTCGCGGCATGAACGACTACCTGCCGGAAGAAACGGCATTATGGCAGCGTATTGAAGGCACCCTCAAGCAGGTGCTGGGCGGCTACGGTTACAGCGAAATCCGGTTGCCGATTGTAGAGCAGACCCCGTTATTCAAACGCGCGATCGGCGAAGTGACCGACGTCGTGGAAAAAGAGATGTATACCTTCGAAGACCGCAACGGCGAAAGCCTGACGCTGCGTCCGGAAGGGACGGCCGGCTGCGTGCGCGCCGGCATCGAACATGGTCTGCTGTACAATCAGGAACAGCGTCTGTGGTACATCGGCCCGATGTTCCGCTACGAGCGCCCGCAGAAGGGGCGTTACCGTCAGTTCCATCAGCTGGGCGCGGAAGTGTTCGGCCTGCAAGGCCCGGATATCGACGCCGAGCTGATCCTGCTGACCGCCCGCTGGTGGAAAGCGCTGGGCATCGCCGAGCACGTCACGCTGGAGCTGAACTCCATCGGTTCGCTGGAGGCGCGCGCCAACTACCGCGACGCGCTGGTGGCGTTCCTGGAGCAGCACGTCGAGGTGCTGGACGAAGACTGCAAACGCCGCATGTACAGCAACCCGCTGCGCGTGCTGGACTCCAAAAATCCTGAGGTGCAGGCGCTGCTGAACGACGCGCCGCGCCTGTCTGAGTATCTGGATGAAGAATCCCGTGCTCACTTCGCCGGTCTGTGTGAACTTTTGGCGCAGGCAGGTATCCCATATACCGTTAACGAGCGCCTGGTGCGCGGTCTGGATTACTACAACCGCACCGTGTTTGAGTGGGTGACCACCAGCCTGGGCGCGCAGGGCACCGTCTGCGCGGGCGGCCGTTACGACGGCCTGGTCGAGCAACTGGGCGGCCGCGCCACCCCGGCGGTCGGTTTCGCCATGGGCCTGGAGCGTCTGGTGCTGCTGGTGCAGGCGGTCAACCCGGAATTCAAGGCGCCGTCGGCTATCGACGTGTACGTCATTTCTTCCGGCGCGGGCACCCAGAGTGCGGCAATGCGGCTGGCTGAACAGGTGCGCGACGCGGCGCCGCAGCTGAAGCTGATGACCAATTACGGCGGCGGCAACTTCAAGAAGCAGATCACCCGTGCGGACAAATGGGGCGCGCGCATCGCGCTGATCCTGGGTGAGAGCGAAGTGGCGGCGCAGCAGGTGGTGGTGAAAGACCTGCGCAGTGGTGAACAAGAAACGCTGGCGCAAAGCGAAGTCGCTGCGCGTCTGGCTTTGATGTTAGGTTAAGGAGAAGGACACCGTGGAAGTCTATACCACTGAAAACGAACAAGTCGACGCACTGCGTCGGTTCTTTGCCGAGAACGGCAAAGCGCTGGCGGTGGGCGTGGTGCTCGGAATTGGTGCCCTGGTTGGCTGGCGTTATTGGCAGAGCCATGAAAACTCCAACATGATGGCGGCATCGCAATCCTATCAGGAAGCCAGCGATCGTCTGGCGGCCGGCAAGCCGGATGACGTGGCTGCCGCAGAGAAATTTGTCCAGGCCAACGGCAACAGCTACGGCGTACTGGCCGCGCTGCAGTTGGCCAAGCACTTTGTCGAACAGAATGATTTCGCCAAGGCGGAACAACAATTGGTGCTGGCGCAGGGCCAGACCAAAGACGACAACCTGTTGGCGATGATCGACCTGCGTCTGGCGCGCGTCCAGCTGCAGGAGAAAAAGCTGGATGAAGCGCTGAAAACGCTGGATGGCGTGAAAGGCGAAGGCTGGGTGGCGATGATGCAGGATGTGCGCGGCGATGTATTGCTGGCCAAGGGCGACGCCAAGGGCGCGCGCGAAGCTTACAGCAAAGGCATTGAGTCCAATGCTTCTCAGGCGCTGCAGGTTCTGCTGCGCATGAAATTGAATAACTTGTCCAGCTAAGGGGAATTCCCATGCAATTGCGTAAAACACTCTTGGTCGGACTGGTTTCCGCTGCCTTGCTGAGTGGTTGCTCGCTGTTTAACAGCGAAGAAGACGTGGTTACCATGTCGCCGTTGCCGAAAGTTGAAAATCAGTTTACGCCGAGCAAGGCGTGGAGCACCTCGGTGGGCGACGGTATCGGTGAGTATTACTCCCACCTGCGCCCGGCCTATCAGGACAGCACCATTTACGCCGCCGATCGCTTTGGCATCGTGAAAGCGATGGACGCCGACAGCGGCAACGAGAAGTGGAAGGTCAATCTCTCCGAGAAGACCGGCTTCTTCTCCAGCAACCTGTCTGCGCTGCTGTCGGGCGGCCTGACGGTTGCGGGCGACAAGGTTTACGTCGGCAGCGAAAAAGCGGTGGTTTACGCATTGAACACCGCCGACGGCGCCATCGCCTGGCAGACCAAAGTGGCCGGCGAAGCGATCTCCCGTCCGGTTGTCAGCGACGGCATGGTGTTGGTGCACACCTCCAACGGCATGCTGCAGGCGCTGAACGAAGCCGACGGTGCGGTGAAGTGGACGGTTAACCTGGACATGCCTTCGCTGTCGCTGCGCGGTGAATCCGCGCCGGCCGTCGCTTTTGGCGCCGCCATCGTCGGCGGTGACAACGGCCGCGTCAGTGCGGTGCTGATGCAGCAGGGCCAGATTATCTGGCAACAGCGTATTTCTCAGCCGAGCGGCGCGACTGAAATCGATCGTCTGAACGACGTGGACACCACGCCGGTGATCGTTGACGGCGTGGTCTACGCGCTGGGTTACAACGGCAACCTGACGGCGCTGGATCTGCGTTCCGGCCAGATTATCTGGAAACGCGAGCTGGGTTCGGTGAATGATTTCATCGTCGACGCGGGCCGCATCTACCTGATCGACCAGAACGATCGCGTAGTGGCACTCAGCACCGAAGGCGGCGTGACCGTGTGGACGCAGAGCGATCTGCTGCACCGTAACCTGACGCCGCCGGTGATGTATAATGGTTATCTGGTGACCGGTGACGCCGAAGGTTATCTGCACTGGATCAACACCACCGATGGCCGTTTTGTCGCCCAGCAGGAAGTGGACAGCTCCGGCTTCCTGTCTGCGCCGATGGTGGCCAGCGACAAGCTGATCATCCAGGCTCGCGGCGGGAAAGTTTACGCTTTCACCCGCTAACGCCGCTCGTCGTGACCCTTCTTGCACCCGAAAGCTTTCGGGTTGCAGCCAGGCGGCAAGCGCATGAGTCCTCGGGAGCTCAGTGAACTGAGTGACCGGGGCGAGGGTGCGCAGACAACGCCGCTGTGGCGCGAAAGATGAAGGGGAAAACGGCTCCTGAGTGTTCAGGGGCCGTTTCGTATTTTATAAGCTGCACCGCTGGTGTCTATCCACAGTGCAGTAACGCATTGATTATTAAGTAATGAGGCTTCAACAATGATACCTGTCGTCGCGCTGGTCGGGCGCCCGAATGTGGGTAAATCCACCTTGTTCAACCGTTTAACCCATACGCGTGATGCGCTGGTGGCGGATTTCCCGGGGCTGACGCGTGACCGCAAGTATGGTCGTGCTGAAATCGAAGGCAATGAATTTATCATCGTCGATACCGGCGGCATCGACGGCACCGAAGACGGCGTCGAAACGCGCATGGCCGGTCAGTCGCTGCTGGCGATCGAAGAAGCGGACATCGTGCTGTTCATGGTCGACGCCCGCGCCGGCCTGATGCCGGCGGATCAGGGCATCGCCCAGCACCTGCGCAGCCGCCAGAAGGCGACCTTCCTGGTGGCCAACAAGACCGACGGTCTGGATCCGGACACCGCCACCGCCGATTTCTACTCGCTCGGCCTGGGTGAAGTGTTCGCTATCGCCGCTTCTCACGGCCGCGGCGTGACCCAGCTGATTGAACACGTGCTGGTGCCGTTCGTGCCGGAAAAACCGGAAGACGTCGAGCTGACCGAGGAAGAGGCCAACGCCGCTTACTGGGCCGAGCAAAACGGCGAAACGCTGGAAGGCGAAGAAGACGAAGAGCCGGAAGAAGCGTTCAATCCGCAGGATCTGCCGATCAAGCTGGCGATCGTCGGCCGCCCGAACGTCGGTAAGTCTACGCTCACTAACCGCATCCTCGGCGAGGAGCGCGTGGTGGTGTATGACATGCCGGGCACCACCCGCGACAGCATCTACATTCCGATGGTGCGCGACGAACGCGAATACGTGCTGATCGACACCGCCGGGGTGCGCAAACGCGGCAAGGTGACCGAAACCGTCGAGAAATTCTCGGTGATCAAGACCCTGCAGGCGATTGAAGACGCCAACGTGGTGCTGCTGGTGATCGACGCGCGTGAAGGCATTTCCGATCAGGATCTCTCTCTGCTCGGCTTTATCCTCAATAGTGGGCGCTCACTGGTGATTGCGGTCAACAAGTGGGACGGCATGAGCGAAGAAGATCGCGAGCACGTGAAAGAGATGCTCGATCTGCGTCTGGGCTTCGTCGACTTCGCGCGCGTGCACTTCATTTCCGCCCTGCACGGCAGCGGCGTCGGCAACCTGTTCGAATCGGTACAGGAAGCCTACGAGTGCGCAACCCGCCGCGTAAACACCTCGATGCTGACCAAAATCATGCAGATGGCGGTTGACGATCACCAGCCGCCGTTGGTGCGCGGCCGCCGCGTGAAGCTGAAATATGCCCATGCCGGCGGTTACAACCCGCCGATCGTGGTGATCCACGGCAACCAGGTCAGCGATCTGGCCGATTCGTACAAACGCTATCTGATGAACTACTTCCGCCGCTCGCTGAATGTGATGGGGACGCCGATCCGCATCCAGTTCAAAGAGGGTGACAACCCGTTCGCCGGCAAACGCAATCTGCTGACGCCAACCCAGATGCGTAAGCGCAAGCGCCTGATGAGCCACCTGAAAAAGAGCAAGTAATCGCTTATGAGGGGCGCGGCAGTGATGCCGCGCCCTTTTTTATTGGCCCGAAATCGTTTTATTATCTGAAGATTACCTCGCCTGCCTGAAGGAACACCATGTCCTGGGAAACCTGGAGTTTTGCGTTTAACGTCACCGTGCCGAATCTGCTGATGATGCTGCTGGGGATCCTGCTGCGCCATTGGCGCCTGATGGATGACCGCTTCGTCGACGGTGCGACCCGCCTGGTGTTCAATCTGGCGCTGCCATGCCTGCTGTTTTTCAGCATTGCCACCAACCATCCGCAGCTGCTCGGCAACCTGCCGCTGGTGCTGTTCGGCGCGGTCGGCACGCTGGCGACCTTCCTGCTTTTGGAGCTGGCGGCCAAGTGGTTGGTGAAAGAACCGCGTGAGCGCGGGGTGTTCGTGCAGGGCGGCTTCCGCGCCAATACCGCCATCGTCGGCCTGGCCTACGCCATGACCGCCTATGGCAGCGAAGGCATTGCGCTCGCCTCGCTGTACCTGACGGTGACGGTGATCCTGTTCAACATACTGTCGGTCATCACCCTCACGCGCAGTCTGCAGGGCGGGCAGGGCAAGAAAATCAGCCACCTGTCGCTGCTGCGCAGCATCGTCACCAACCCGCTGATCATCGGTCTGGTGTGCGGGCTGGCGTATGCGCAAACCGGGCTGGGCATCCCGGCCGTGATCCGCCAAACCGGCAGCTATATCTCCGCGCTGTCGCTGCCGTTGGCGCTGCTGTGCACCGGCGCCAGCCTGGATTTTCGCGCCATGTTCCGTTCGTCCAACGTGGCGGCGCTGTCGTCGGCGGCCAAGCTGTTTCTGGTGCCGTGCCTGATGACACTGGCCGGCTGGCTGTGCGGGTTCCAGGGGGCGGCGCTGGGGATTATCTTCCTGTTTTCCGCCACGCCGACCGCTTCGGGCAGCTATGTGATGACGCGCGCCATGGGCGGCAACGCCACGCTGGCGGCCAATATTATCGCCATCACCACCGTCGGTTCGTTCTTCACCACCGCGTTGGGGATCTATTTTTTGCGCTCATGGGGCGCGATTTAACCTGGGAGTCGTTATGGACGCGCACTGTCCGCACTGTCGTCAGACCATGAATTGGGTAGCGGGTCACTACCATTGTGCCGCCTGTCAGCGCGATTATCGGCAGCTGGCGAGCTGCCCGGAGTGCGGGCAGCCGCTGCAAGAATTGAAGGCCTGCGGGGCGGTGGATTACCTGTGCCAGAACGGGCACGGGCTGATCTCCAAAACGCGGGTGAATTTCAGCTATCAGCCGCTGTAAGCCCTCACTCATCCACCTGGCCGGTTTTCCACAGATCCACCAGCGCCTGCGGCGCGCTGCTTTCCGGGATTAACAGCACGATCTCGGTGCTCAGGGTGGGGCTGGTGTAGTTGATCTGTATGCGGTAGTAGCGCTGGTCGCCGCAGCCGGGGGAGTTGGGCTGGCCTTCTTCCTGCGCATAAGGCAGCGTCTGGTTCAGCAGCTGATTCAGGCGCTGCCGCTGCTCCGGCGTGATATCGGCCAGCGCGATGCGGCGCTGGCCCGCCAGTTTGGGAATGTAGGCGAAGCCTCCCTCGCGCGCCAGCTCAATGACCGTATCCTGATTGAGCGTCGGCAGCGGTTTCATTATTCCACCCCCACCTGATGCCAGGCTTGTTGCACCTTGTCCGCCACGCTCTGGTCGAAACGCGCTTGCGCATGTTTCACCGTGGCGCGGGCGAAGGTGGCGAAATCGGCATTTTGCGGCAGCGCTTTGTCGCATACCGTGTCATACCAGACGTAGCCGGCTTTCTCCCAGGCGAAGCCGCCCAGCGCGGTCGCCGCCAGGTAGAACGCGCGGTTGGGGATGCCGGAGTTGAGGTGCACGCCGCCGTTGTCTTCCTTGGTCTGGATATAATCCTTCATGCTGGCGGGCTGCGGGTCTTTGCCCAGCAGCGGGTCATCGTAGGCGGTGCCGGGCGCCGACATCGAGCGCAGCCCTTTGCCTTTGATGCCCTTGGCGAGCAGCCCGGCGCCGATCAGCCAGTCGGCTTTATCGGCGGTTTGCTGCAGGTGGAACTGCTTGACCAGCGAACCGAACACGTCGGACAGCGATTCGTTGAGCGCGCCGGACTGCTGGTAGTAGATCAGCCCGGCTTCGCTCTCGGTCACGCCGTGCGCCAGCTCGTGGCCGACCACGTCGATGGCGATGGTGAAACGGTTGAAAATCTCGCCGTCGCCGTCGCCGAACACCATCTGCTGGCCGTTCCAGAAAGCGTTCTGGTACTCCTTGCCGTAGTGTACGCTGCCGACCAGCGGCAGCCCCTGGTTATCCAGCGAGTTGCGGCGGTAGGCCCGCCAGAAGAAATCGTAGGTGACGCCGAGGTAGTCGTAGGCTTCGTCCACCGCCACGTCGTGGTTGCTGGGCTGGCCCTCTTTACGCACCTGTTTGCCGGGCAGTTGGGTGCCGTTCTGGGCGTCGTAGATATCGCGGAGCGCTTCGCCGGCTCGGGCGTTTTTCTCGGTCGGTGAACGCAGCGGCTTGTTGCCGAGCAGGCTTTGCACGTGGTTCAGGGTGTGCAGCGCGCAGTCGCGCTGCGGGGCGTTGCCGTGTTCAATGATGCGGCGCAGCATGTAGGGAGGAATGACGGAACGCATGCGCTGGGCTGGCATAGTGGCTCTCCTTAGGCAAAAAATTTTACCTCATCGAATGAATGCACTGTGCCTAAGTGTAGCCTACTCGTCATAAAGCCTGTGGTCATGCGTGCTCACCGCCGGCGCAGTCTTGTGCGGGCTGATGCGCCGCACCGAGGCGCGTACCGCCAGCCGGCCGTGCAGCAGCAGATTGCACGGCGGCGCGTCGGCGCGCAGCATGCGCCGCTGCAGCAGTTGGATCGCCTCGTAACCTAGTTCGTCGCGCGGCACCTGCACCGAGGTCAGCGGCACGTCATGGATTTCCGCCAGGTTGAAGCCGTCGGTGCTCATCACCGACACGTCGCCCGGCACGTTCAGCCCTCGCTTGTTGAGCGCCTTGACCGCCCCGACCGCCATGTAATCGCCGCCGGCCAGGATCGCCGTCGGCAGCGGGGCGTGGCCGTGGATGCCATCGAGATAGGTGGTCAGCGCCTGCTCGGCCTCTTCGCTGCCGAAGCCGGAGGTGGTGACCAGATGGCGGCCGTCGTCGAACGGCAGATGATGCCGCGCGTAGGCTTGCCGGATGCCCGCCAGCCGCAGCTCCATGGTGTGGCGGCGCAGACACTGCAGGTTGAGAATATGGCTGTGCCCCTGCTGGAACAGGTAGCTGGCGGAGTAATCGCCGATCAACTGATGATCCGGCGAGACGCTGTCCAGCCGCATCTGCCGATCGCTGCAGTTGATCAGCACGCAAGGTTTGTGCAGATCGGCCGCCAGGGTGTGGATATGCTCGTCGTCGATGCCGATGATCAGCGCCGCTTCGGTGTGCGGATCGCTCATCTTTTCCAGAAACAGCGCGCCGTCGCTGCGCTGCTCTTCCAGCCCGCAGTAGCGGATGCGCACCTCATGCTCCATCAGCGCGGCGGCAATGCCCTGAATGACCTTGTAGTAGAAGATGTCGGTGCGCACGTCGAACGCGCGCTGCGGCGCGAACACCATCACGTTGTTCAGCATCAGCCGGCCGCTGGAAATGCCCTGCAGAATGCCGTTTTGCTGCGCACAGTCCAGCACCTTGCGGCGCGCCTCGGCGCTGGTGTTGGCCTTGCCGGCCAGCACGCGGGAAACGGTGCTGATCGACAGCCCGGTTTGGCGGGCGATCTCCTGGATTTTCAGCTTTCCGTTCATTTTGTGATCTCCTTCAAATTCATCCGTGAGAATATTTTCACTACGGATTTTCAGCATTTTTACCGGATTTGTCGGCCATTATGACTATTTTTTCACCCGCTTGTGAAAATCTTTGCAAAAAACCCCGTTTCGCTGTGCGCTATCGCTGAGTAGTCTGCATTGGTACACCAATTTTGGGACATGTCAGTCCAATTTTAACGGTGTGCGAAAAAGAAAACAAAAAATAAATCATGGGGTTGTGATGGACTGCCGGTCTGTTATGCGAGCGTTGGCCTGTGTTCACCGTCCCCTTTTGATAGCGCAACGTACCTTACCAATGCGCGCGTCGCT